>DATKXY010000012.1:0-7128 GCA_035528795.1 archaeon
CCCTCTTGAGAGGGGTGCCCGCGAAGCGGGCGGGGTGTGTAAATCTCCTAATCATAGGGATGAAATATAACTTTATCATTTATAAGGCATTGCGAATTATTGAAAATAATTCGGCTTAGAAATATTACAACAACTTAGCGCACACGCGGGTGCGCCCCTACAAAAAACGGGAACGGAAAATTTTTATTAATTTTCCGGGATTAAGAGATGTTTGCCGAAGAAAGACAGAAAAAAATTCTCGATCTGCTCCAGCAAAACGGGCGCGTGCATATCTCGGAGCTTGCCAGGATGTTCGAGGTCAGCGAGGTGACCCTGCGCTCTGACTTGAGCAGCCTGGCCCGGCAGGGATATCTTATCCGCACGCACGGCGGGGCTCTGCTGAACGAGCGCAGCATTTTTCCGGGTAAGGCCACATTGACATTCGGCGACAATGAGGCGGTGAACCTGGAGGCCAAGCGCCGGATCGGGAAAAAAGCGGTCGAGTTTATCGAGGACGGGATGGATATCCTGCTTGATGCGGGAACAACGATGCTCGAGATAGCCAAGAATTTGAAAAACCGGAAGAACCTCACCGTGATCACGGATTCGATCCCTGTGGCGATCGAGCTGAGCGATTCGAGCGAGATCAATGTCATACTCACCGGCGGAACATTACGTCCGGCGAGTCTCGCGGTTATCGGCCCGGAAAGCTGGTCCATGCTCGAGCGGATTCATGTTCAGCGCGCTTTTATCGGGGCGCAGGGTGTATCGCTCGAGCGGGGTTTTTTCTGCGGCAATGCTGTCGAGGGTGAGACAAAAAAACGCATGATGGCCTGCGCCGAGGAAACTTTCGCAGTGCTGGACTCGAGTAAGTTCAGCTCGCGGGGCCGGGTGCCGTTTGCCGCTTTCGATGATTTCGATTATCTTCTGGCCGACAGGATTGATGATCCTGAAATATGGGCAAAGCTCCGTCAGAAAAATATAAAAATTACCACCTGTGTCACAAAAACACCCTAGCCTCTTGGAGAGAGCGATGAGTAGACTCAAGGGCAATTGTCTGGTGGCCCAGTCCGGCGGCCCCACAGCAGTGATCAACGCCTCGGTTTGCGGAGTAGTGCAGCAGGCCGCCCGGAGTGACGAGATCGAGGGTATCTACGGCGCTTACAACGGAATCCTGGGTGTATTGCAGGAGGAGATTTTCGATATCGGCGCCGAGGATCCGCGGACAGTCGAAATGCTGAAAACAACGCCGAGCGCTGCTCTGGGAAGCTGCCGTCACAAGCTGAAAAAGCTCGAAAACAGCCGGGCCGACTACGAGCGGGTTCTCGAGGTGTTCAAAGCCCACAACATCCGCTATTTTTTCTATATCGGCGGCAACGACTCCATGGACACAGCCAGCAAGATCAAGGGCTTGAGCGCCCAGTTGGGTTATGAAATGCTGGTCATGGGCGTGCCCAAGACCGTGGACAATGACCTGGCGTTCACCGACCACTGCCCAGGCTACGGCAGTGTGGCCAAGTTTATCGCCACCAGCGCCATGGAGGCTGGCCGGGACACGGAAAGCCTCTATACTTTCGATACCTGCGCCGTGCTTGAGACAATGGGCCGCAACGCAGGCTGGATTGCTGCTGCCGCGGGCCTGGCGCGCCGCTCGGATGAGGATGCGCCGCATCTGGTCTATGTGCCTGAGGTGAGCTTTTCCAAGGAAAAATTCATCGAGGATGTGCGCTCGGTGCACTCCAGGCTCGGGCGCTGTTTTATCGCGGCCAGTGAGGGCATGCGCTGGGATAACGGCTGCTATGTGGCTGAGGACCCCAGTGTGCTGGCCAAAGACAGTTTCGGACACTCCCAGCTCGGGGGAGTGGCCCAGGTGTTGAAAAAGATTATTGAGGATGAGCTGGGCTTAAAGACCCGCTGGATGATGCAGGGACTTACCCAGCGCAACGCCATGCATTTCGCCTCCCGCACGGACCGCGATGAGGCTTACCTCTGCGGGGCGGAAGCCGTGCGCCGGGGAGTTTCAGGCACCACGGGCTTCATGGTCACCCTGGAACGGGTTTCCAATTCGCCTTATGAGGTGAAAACCGGACTCGCCAGGCTGGAAGATGTAGCTAATGGGGAGAAAAAACTGCCGAAAACCTGGATGAACGAAGAGGGCAATTTCCCGACCGCCGAATTCCTGGACTACGCCAGACCGCTCATTGAGGGAGAGGTGAAGGTGCCCACAGAAGGTGGTCTGCCGCTCTTCATGCGCTTCAAGAAAAAATGGCTCCCCAGGAAGTGCCGGGCCTACCAGGTCGGTTGAGCCTGCCGGGGATTGAAAATATCGTGCTGGTTCAGATAAAAATCTAGCCGAAAATATTTGAAATTTATTTTATCTGACCACTAAGTAACTATGTTGCTTAGTGTCTTTGTGGTTAAAAATGTAAGAGATATTCTCTTAGAGTGAATCTGTAAGAATCTAATAGCGTATTTTCCGGAGAGAATAATGAGCGATAAAATGGAGGGGAGACCGGCCAAAGTGGGCATGGAAGAGCTGGCCGGCAAGCTGGGCGCTGCGCTGTCCAAAGGCGCCCCGGGCATCGCCGGCCTTGACGGGGTGTATCCGGAGTCAGTCAAGTACTCGGAAGGCGCCTTTATTTTCATGGTGCGGACCGAGCAGGGGAAACGCCTGGCTCTAGCAGGCAATGCTGAAGTCGCCGGGCGCTTCACAGGCGAAACGCTCTCGGGTGTCAAGTTCTGCCCGCTCAGGACAGAAAATGCTGAGGCGCTGCGCGAAACTTTTCCCTGGACAGCCCCGGTGCCGATCGGCAGGCGGGCCTCTTTCGGCGCGGGAGACCGGCTGGGTCTGGCCACTCCCGGGCATCTGAGAGCCTTATCCCGCTTCGAGATCTTTCCGGTGCTCGCCCAGCAGTCCATGCGCGAGCTCGGAAGAACCGGCCGGACACCCCAGGCTGTGATCGACGATGCAGGCTGGGGCGCTTTTCAGAATGGCTACACCGGCTCTTTCGCTGCAGATGCAGACCATATCAAAAAGGTCGAGGAGGCGATTGACTGCTACTTGTTAGGCTTTACCATGTTCACTGTGGATGCCTCGGACTATATCGATCTCCAGGCGGTGAATCTCCCGGATGAACAGGCCCTGGAGCAGTTCAAAAAAATGCCTGAATACCAGGAGATCCGCGCCCGCTACAGGGGAAAAACCTGGAGTTTCGCCGGGAACGGACTGCAGCTTGAGATTGCTTTCTCTGAGGCCGAAATCGCCCGCTCGGCGCTGGTCTACCACAAAGCCATAGAGCACATGGCTCTCATTTATCGCGGGCTCAAGGCAGCAGTCGGAAACAGGGTCGAGGGATTCGACTTAGAGGTCAGCGTGGATGAGACAGAGACCGATACCACAGAGCGGGACCATGTATTCTGGGCCACAGAGCTCAAAGCCCGCGGGATGATGTGGCAGAGCCTCGCTCCCAAATTCACCGGCCAGTTCCAGAAAGGCATAGACTATATCGGCGACCGGGAGAAATTCGAGCGGCAGTTCGCCTCCCATGCGCTGATTGCCCAGAAACTCGGGCCTTACAAGATCAGCGTGCACTCCGGAAGCGACAAGTTTTCGATCTTCCCGGTGATCGGCCGCCAAACTGCAGGGTATTTCCATCTCAAAACCGCAGGCACGAGCTGGCTCGAGGCGGTGCGGGTCATCGCGCTCAGGAACCCCCGGCTCTATCGGTGGATGCACGATTTCGCTCTCCTGCGCTTCGAGGCGGACAGGGCGAGCTACCATGTCACCACGAATCTCGAGGCAATCCCCCAGGTCGACTCGCTCCAGGACTCGGAGCTCCCCGGGCTAATGGATGAAGTGGATTCACGCCAGCTTTTGCATATCACCTATGGCTCGCTTCTTTCGAGCCGGGATGAGGCCTCGGGCCGGTACCTTTTCCGGGATGAGATTTACAGTACTCTGTACGACTATGAAGAAACCTACTACGAGATGCTGGATCGCCATATCGGCCGTCATCTCGAAACCCTCGGGGTCAGGGGCCGTTAAATTTTTGAGAACTTTCTTAAAACCAGAAAAAACGCCGTAGAAAACGGCCGGTTTTGGAGGCTGAACAATGGCTAACGACTATCTGGCAAAAATGTTCGATGTTTCGGGCAAAGTGGTGGCCCTTACCGGCGGGGGCGGCATACTCTGCAGTGTAATGGCCGAGGCGCTGGGTCAGGCTGGTGCGGCTGTGGCTGTGCTCGATTTGCGCGAGGATGCAGCCGGGCAGGTGGCTGAGAAAATCAAGGCCCGGGGCGGTAAGGCTCTTGCTGTGAAGGTGGATGTCCTGGACCGCGCCAGTATCGAGGAGGCCCACCGGAAAGTCGTGGATGGGCTGGGCCCGGTGGATGTGCTTGTCAATGGCGCCGGGGGGAACAAAAAAGAGGCCACCACCAGCCCCGAGCTTTCTTTTTTCGACCTGCCGGACTCCGCTATCCGCTGGGTTTTTGACCTCAACTGTCTCGGCACAATCATGCCCTCCCAGATATTCTGCCGGGCCATGGCGGAACTGGGAGCCGGCAATGTGGTCAACATAAGCTCCATGAGCGCCTTCCACCCGCTGACCAAGGTGCTCGGGTATTCGGCGGCCAAGGCGGCGATCAGCAATTTCACCGAATGGCTCGCTGTGCACATGGCTCAGAATTACTCGGCAAAGATCCGTGTGAACGCCATTGCCCCGGGCTTTTTCCTCACCGAGCAGAACCGCTTCCTCCTGGTCGATGAAAAGACAGGCAAGCCTACAGAGCGCGGGAGAGCTATCATTGCCGGCACGCCACAGGGACGCTACGGAGAGCCTGAGGAACTACTGGGAGCACTGTTCTGGCTGGTGAGTGACGCCTCGAGCTTCGTTACCGGAACAGTGGTCGCAGTGGACGGCGGGTTCAACGCGTTCAGCGGAGTTTAGGGATTTCTATTCAGTAGAATTAGCCGGGTCAAGCCGATTGCCTTGTTTCCGACCGCCGAAATCAGGGCCGGTGCTAATTGTCCGCGCATAAAGAGGTGGAACGTGGAGCACATTTTACTAAAGCAGGGGATCCAAAAAGGGAACGGCTGCTGGAACTTGCATAAAAAAGGAGAATCAGCTTATGGCTTACAACGATGTCTTGAAAAACCTGGAGCCGGAGAAGGAATTCTTTGTCGGTATCGATTCGGACGGCTGCGCGTTTCCCACAATGGAGCTCAAGCACAAGGAATGTTTCATCCCGAACATTGTCAAATACTATGGGCTGCAGTCGATCAGCAAGTATGCGCGCGAGGCTGCCGAATTTGTCAACCTCTACTCCAAGTGGCGCGGTATCAACCGCTTCCCTGCGCTGATAATGGTCATGGAGCTTCTGGCTGAGCGTCCCGAGGTACAAAGATCAGGGGTCAGCCTGCCGGATCTGACTGATTTACAGCAGTGGGTCGATTCCGGGGTTGCGCTCGGCAACCCGGCACTCAAGGCGGAGGTGGAGAAGACCGGTAACCCTGTCTTGAAAAAAGCGTTGGAATGGAGCGAGGCGGTGAACCGCAGCGTGGATTGGATGGTCGAGGGCTGCAATCCTTTCGCCTTTGTGAGAGAGAGCCTGGAGAAAATATCGCTCAAGGCCGATATTGTGGTGGTTTCAGCGACCCCTGGAGCGGCGCTCGAAAAAGAGTGGGCCGAGCATGATATCGCCCGCTACACCCGGGCCATTGCCGGGCAGGAAATGGGAAGCAAAAAAGAGCATATCGCCCTGGCTGCTGTGGGCAAGTACCCGGGCGATAAGATCCTGATGATTGGCGATGCCCCGGGCGATATGAAAGCCGCCCGCGCCAACAGCGCGCTCTTTTTCCCGGTCAACCCCGGCGCTGAGGAGAAAAGCTGGGAATTTCTCTATAATGAAGCTTTCGACCGGTTTGTCTCAAACGACTATGCAGGAGCGCTGGAAGCTGAATTGATAAGAAAATTCAGGACCCTGCTGCCTGATACCCCGCCCTGGAAGAGGTAAACAGACCGCTGAGGGTGGAAAGGTTGATATTACAGAAATCAAGGGGTAGACCCATGACAACTGAAAATCAGGTTATCGGCAAAGGCTACGCTGACAGCCGCACGCTGAGCAAGGAAAATGTAAGGGCGCTCTGCTCCGAGGCTTTCGAGAAACTCGATCTTGGTGGAAAGCGGATTCTGGTGCTCATCCCGGATGGGACCCGCACTGCACCGCTAGATCTGATGTTCCCCATTTTTTACGAGCTGCTCCACGGCAGGGTTAAAACACTTCATTACCTGATAGCTCTGGGAACCCACCAGCCCATGCCGCCCGGGAAGATTGCCGCCCGGGTGGGACTTACCGCAGAAGACCTTGCACGCAGCTACCCGGATGTGCGGATTTTCAACCATCGCTGGGACCTTGCGGAAACATTCCGGGAGATAGGGGAGATCTCAGCCCTTGAAATAGAAGAGCTGACCGGGGGATTGTTCAGCGAATCGCTCAGCGTGCCGGTCAACAGAATGATCTTTGACTACGACCGCCTGGTTATCCTCGGGCCTACTTTCCCGCACGAGGTGGTGGGTTTCTCAGGCGGCAACAAGTATTTCTTCCCCGGCATCTCCGGCCATGACTTTCTGCATTTTTTCCACTGGCTCGGAGCCGTGATCACCAACCCCCTGGTTAACGGCAACAAGTGGACCCCGCCGCGAAGGGTGGTGGATAAGGCCGCCGGCTTTATCTCCGTGCCGGTGACCAATTTCGATATGGTGGAAAAAGGCGGCCAGCTCGCCGGGCTCTATATCGGCCCGACAGTCGAGGCCTGGAGTGCGGCCGCGGACCTCTCCTCGCAAATCCATATCCGCTACGTGGACCGGAAATACAAATCGATCCTCGGTGTGGCCCCGGCCATGTATGATGACATCTGGACAGCGGGCAAGGTGATGTATAAGCTCGAGCCGGTGCTCGAGGACGGGGGGGAGCTGATCATTTACGCCCCCCATATCACCGAGGTAAGCTACACCCACGGCAAGGTCCTGGACCGCATCGGCTACCATCCGCGGGACTATTTCCTGGCCCGGATGGACCATTTCAAGGACGTGCCACGGGGAATTCTTGCCCACAGCACCCATGTCAAGGGCGGAGGCACTTACCGGAACG
>DATKXY010000013.1:0-3258 GCA_035528795.1 archaeon
TTTTTCTACCCCATCGAGCCGGAATATATCCCCGGCCCAGGTGAACATATCCGTGCATTCAGGCCAGCGGTCCGAGACCACTAATGGTCCTCTTACCTGAGCCCAGGATGACACCGCAACTGAAAAAAGAACAAAGGTACAGAGAAAAATCAGGAAGCCGGCTCTTTTCATTTTACCCCTCCATGTTCTTTAAAATGGAACCATGTTTTCAATTGTTTCCAAGTCCGGATACTGAAAGCCAGGATGGCAACGAGTTTAAATTTCCATGAAGCTGGTCGGTTTCAGCGGCTCAGCCATCCGCCGTCAACCACCAGCAGGTGGCCCTGCACATAAGCCGAGGCGTCCGAGGCCAGGAAAACCGCCGCTCCCACCATATCCTCAGGCTCCGCCCACCTGCCCTGGGGGATGCGCTCGAGAATCTGCCTGTTTCTTAATGGATCCTTCTCCAGCAGCTCGGTTACCTTTGTCCTCACGTAGCCCGGAGCCAGAGCATTGACCGTGATATTCCGCCCGGCCCATTCATTGGCCAGCGCCCTGGTCAGGCCTGCCACCCCGTGCTTGCTGGCTGCATAAGCCGGAACAGTGATCCCGCCCTGGAAGCTTAGCAGGGAGGCCACATTGACAATCTTGCCGTAGCCCTGCTCGAGCATCACCCTGCCCGCTGCCCGGCACAGCCTGAACACGGCGTTCAGGTTAAGCTCAATGACCGTGTCCCAGTCCCGGTCCTTGAAATCCTCGGCCCTCTCGCGGTGAGTGGTGCCGGCATTATTGACCAGAATATCAAGACGCCCGAAAGCATTTACAGTTTTCTCAACCACCCGCCCGGCGGCCTGATATTTTGTGAGATCATCCTTGAGCGCAAGCGCCCTGCGGCCCAGGTTTTCGATTGCTGAGGCAGTGTCCGCCAGGCCCTCGCCCCGGCTCACCAGGGCCACATCCGCGCCAGCCTCGGCGAGTCCGATTGCAATGGCTTTGCCGATACCCCGGCCCGCCCCGGTCACCAGGGCTTTCTTCCCTTTCAGACTGAAAAGGTCCAGTATCATGCTTCCTCCCAAAGTCATCTCTATATACTTTTGTATTATCTCGGAGACCGCAGGGGCACGGCATGCCGTGTCCCTGCGGCTGATATCAGCAGCAGGCTACCACGAAACAGAGCTTCTGGGAATGTCTTTTCGATTAAAAAAAGCTTTCAAGCCGCATTATTTACGACATTATCACGGCACCAGAGTATAAAACTATTTTCTAAGAGGCATTAGACATTGTCCCCGCTGAAGTCAAACACCTCAGGGCATCACGCCTTTACTGGCAAGCTCCTCCCGGAGAGGCTTGATATATTTTTCCTCGAAAAATTCTGCCCGCTCGGGCTGCAGACTGGCCAGGATGCGAAAATGTTCCAGGGCCTCGGCATGCCGGTCGGGATCTTTCAGACAGAGCATAGCCAGGGCATTATGGACTCGACTGTCATCCGGATGCTCCTTCAGGATTCTTTGATAACGTTCCTCCGCCAGTCCAGACCTGCCTGTTTCCACCAGCAGGGCTGCCAGATTCAGACTGGCCAAAACATATGTGCTGTCTGCATCAAGAGCCCTGTTGAAATAATTTTCGGCCTGGATGAAGTTTTTCTCATTTCGCTCCAGCAGACCTAGATTGATCAAGGTTGCCAGGTGCCTGGGGTTAATATCCAGAAGCCTTTTATAGTAATATTTTGCTCTCCCTCCTCTTTTCAATTCCTCATTGATCTTACCCAGCATATGCAGCGCTGTTTCATCGAAAGGATAAATACGCAAAACACGCTCATACTCCTGGGCCGATTCTTCGTGCCTTCCCGTACGAAAATAGATAGACGCTATGTTCGATCGCGATAGTTTATCAAACTTCTGGTAGTTGAGGGCTTGCTGAAAAGAGGCGATTGCCTGTTCGTACCTGCCAATCTGGTAATAAGCTATCCCCATATTCAAGTGCCAGGCATGAGGGTCATCCGGCTTGTCCGCTATTTGCTGAAGGTACCCGATTGCTCTGTTGGGGAGTTTATTATCCAGACAAAAAGAAACCATCAGCCTGTGGGCCTTGAAATCTCTGGGTCTGCGCTCCAGGTATTTCTCCAGTTCCAGAAAAGTCGAGTCGGGCATGCTCATTAACTGGTAAATAACAGCCATTTCATAGAGCGACTCCGGGCTTTTCGAGCTTCCGAGAGCAGTCAGGATCTCTCTTAAGTCTTCCGGATATTTAAAAACAGCGAACAGCCGCACTCCGTCAACTTGAAGCTCAGTCCGGGGAGTACCCCGGCGATAAAGGACCCAATCCTGGTCGGAATACGTGCCCTGGCGGTTGTACTGCAACAGATAGTCGAATTTATGCTTGCTGAATCTCAGCGCGGGGTTGATTTTCCCCAACTGCTGAAGGAAAATGAAATGTTCGTTGTTCTTGGTATAGACCACTGCCGAGTCAGGAATGGTGTTATTGATCAATCCACAACCTTTATCGTTAAACGGGTCATACCAGTAAGTGGTCTCCATCCCGAGAGAGTGAGCACCGGAGATCCCTCCAGCTATGCTGTTGTAATAGCACAACTCATAGGGGTGAAGACGAACCAGAACCACGGATGAAGGGATTACCATCACAACCAGAACCAGAGGGGCCGACAAAGCTCTCACCCTGTAGCTGAGCCAGGGTACCCGGTCCAAAAAAGGCGGCAAATCCCGGGTGACAAAATGATAAAAACCCTTGGCCGAAATGACAGCCAGGAACGCAAAAGCCGGCAAAAACAACCGCACCCCGTCATACCCTGGAGAGCCGGGAAGCATCATCACCAGCATGAAAACCAGCCAGTGAAGTCCCATGTGGGTCGCCCACTGGTCAGTAAAAGGCCACCGCAGCGTGCGCCACAGGCCGTAGAAAAAAAACGCCAGCACTAAGGGCGACACCGTGAACAGAGTATATACCAGGCTGTGATGCCAGGGCGGATAAAAAGAGTATTGCTTCCCCAGATAATAAGTGGGAATCGAGGCCCACACTGAGCGCGCCGTGCTGCCCTCCAGGTAGTTTAAAAAACCCTCGACCGGAGCGTGCCACCACTGGGGAATCATCCCCAGCATGATCAAGGGACTGACCGCAAGCGCGATCCCCACCGGCCAGGCGGCTTCCTTGAAACGCCTGCTCAAAAGAACATAAATCGTCAGGGGAAGCGGAATCAAAAAAGCCGTGAACTTGGTGGCCAGGGCCAGACCGTAGACAAGAGCGAAAACAGGCGCCCAGCGG
>DATKXY010000014.1:0-13283 GCA_035528795.1 archaeon
TGAGATGACCACCGAGCTCCAGGGGATCAGGATCGGCGATACTGTGCTCTTAGGATTGCCCGGGGAAGTGCTGGTCGAGCTGGGGCTTGAGATAAAGAAAAAAGCCGGGATCGAAAAACTTTTCCTGCTCAGCCTGAGCAATGATTCGATCGGCTATGTCTGCCATGCCGAAGCCTATGACGAGGGGGGATATGAATCCGGGAGAGGGACCAATCTGGCCCGGGGGGCCGGGGAAATAATGGTCCGGGAAGCCTTGAAGATTGTCAAAAGCCTGAAAGAAGGGACTTAGGCAAACATCCTGCCCGGGCATCATATTTTCAGAACAGGGGCGCTCGCGCGGAACCGCCCCTGTTCTGTTTTTGGTATGTTTCTCTCGTGCTGGAGAAATGAACTGATACTGTTTTGACTCCGGAAATAGAGCCACCTGAAAATCGAGAGCAGATTAATAAATCCCTCTCTGATCCCACTTTTTCAAAGGGGGGGGATTTCATCAAAATAATCCCCTTTGAATCCTCCATGTCTGCCGTAAAAAGCGTCTCACCGGCTCCTGAAAGTTTTGCCGCGATCCGCAGGCGCTTTTTTCTCTTATGAAGGAAAAGGGGTGGTTTTGCCATTATTTTTAATCATGCGCTCGAGGATGAGTATGTCCAGCATCATGTACCTGGGCTGATGGAAATTCCCCTTGCGCTTGGGGTGGTATTCTTTCCTGGGGACAATTTTGCCGAAGCGGTCCGCAGCCTGGTCCCAGACCCCGATCTTATTATTCGCCACGGTCCTCAAGGTGAAAGCGCGGGTCCTTTCATACCACTCCCTGGCCCAGGTCTCGCCCGTGTACTCGAGCACCACCATGCAGCCCAGCGTAGCCTCGCACTGGTGCCACATGGTCTTGACACTGTAATCGGTTCCCTGCTGCCTGCCTGGTGTGCTGAATACATAGAAATCCCCGGTGCCGAACCCATCGAACACATAATCCCAGCTCAGCTCCATGTACCGTCTCAGGCGGTCCTTGGTCGCATTGAACAGGGCCCGGTCTTTCTTTCGCAGGGCCTCATACATCACCATCCACAAGACCTCGACAGAATGCCCGGTGAACATTTGGTCCTCGAACCCGGGTATGCGCGAGTAGTCGTGGCTCAAGTATTCGTTCGTGATTCCGTATTCCGGGTTGTAGAACCTGTTCATGATCAGGTCCACCTGCTCGACTGCCAGTTTCTCAAGCTCAGGGTCTGGTTGAAGACTCAAAAGCTGGGTCAGCAGCCCGAGTAAGACCATGGAGACTCCCTGGGCCCTGATACCTTTGGAGAGCATTCCTTCCGGCAGGAAAATACCCTCGTAGTCCGGGTCATTATAAGTCTCGAGAGCCGCCCGGAGGGTTTCTCTGGCAAGCTCGAGGTCTTCATCCCGGCCTGCGGCCTTGTAATATTCAACAAGCCCGCTTGCGGCAAAGAGCCAGCCGTAGACGCTTTTCGAGACTCCCTCGATCACTCGCCCGTCCCGGTGCACTATTTCATACCACCTGCCCTGACCGGCCAGCATGTACCGCACCGTGAAATCCCGCGTCTTGCGCGCCATCTCGAGGTAGCGCTCCTCTTTGCCGAAATTGTTGTAAAGAAAGGAATAGACCCAGATTCCTCTTCCCTGGTACCAGAGGTTTTTCTCATCATCCACCGGCGTACCGTCATCGTTCAAGTTACAGATAAAGCCCCCCAGCTCTTTATCATAGCCGCCCCTGTCCCAGAACTGGAGATAGCGGTTGAAAAAGCGCTCGCGGTAATCAGCTTTCAGCTCCTCGAGTGTCATCCCGGCAATCCTCTCCGGGAGCAGGGCAGCGTGTGGCGTAGAAACTGGCTTTGCACTTTGAAGAGAGGTTTTTCCCTCATTACCCCTGGCACAGTAAAAAAGATTCGTACTGATCAAAAGCAGGGCTGAAATAATGTATCTGATTTTAATTGAATCCGGCATGGCAGTTGTCCTTGATCAGTTTACATGAAAATCCCCTCCTGAGAGGGGTGGGGCGCGAAGCGGACAGGGGGGTGTCTTCTTGATTTTTTTGATAAAGCTTATCCTGCATATAATGCATTAAAACTGCAAGTCCTCCGGATTTTAATCGAAAAAGAAAAACCAGTAATGTGCTGAAAGACGCTTTAAAATTGTCGAACGGATTGAGATCGTAAGGGCAGATCGCGAACCGCCCATGCAGGTTATTGATATACTAGGAGTTAACAATATCACTCAGGCGTCTTTTTATTTCTATCCAATGGGAATGGTTAATAATCAACCTGCCTTAACTGCTTCCATTACAGCTCCCTGACCCAGATATTGCGGTATCTCACCGGATGGTGATGGTCCTGAAGGAATATCGGGCCGCAAGGTCCTTCCGTATCTCTCACTCCACCGGGGGTGGCCTTTATTTTGATGTTGTCCTGGATCAGGACACCGTTGTGGAGCACAGTGAGGGTCGCTTTCTTTGTGACCAGGCCCATTTCATCGAACCTGGCCGCATGGAAGATAATATCATAGGCCTGCCATTCTCCGGGTCGGCGGCTTGAGTTCACCAGCGGGGGGTACTGAAGGTATATCGCGCCGCACATCCCGTCAATGTAAGTCTCATTCTCGTATGAATCCAGCACCTGCAGCTCATAGATCCCCTGAATGTATACGCCGCTGTTGCCCCGGTCCTGGCCTTCCCCTTTGGCCGGGGCCGGGGTGGCGAACTCGATATGGAGCTGCATGTCGCCGAACTCTTTCTTAGTCATGATGCCTCCGCCTTTCACTTCCATCGCCCCCTCGACCAGGGTCCAGCCCGCAGGCTTGCCGTCGGTATATGTCCATTCGGCAAGGCTCTCCCCGCCGAAGAGCACCACTGCGTCCGAGGGCGGCTGCCCCTCAAGGGCGCTCACCACCCGGGGTTCGTTGTCCTGGGCCAATATAGCCATTGCCGCAACAAAGGAAAGGGCTGCCGCGAAAGCTGCACCAGAAAAGATTTTTCTTCCAGTCATGTTCTCCTCCAGGCCTGGTTGATCAGGCGAATGAAAGCTTTGGATAAAGTGATGGCAAGAAGATTAAGAGACATTTCTTTTTCTAAAATATTATTTATCCGGAGGGAAAGCAAAGTGAATTTTTATCAAATATTGATTACCTGAGTCAAGTCCTAAAAGTTTTGTAAAATTGGTTTCATAGGTCTAGGTTGAGCTAACTGTTTCTCAAGCGAGCTGTCTATTTGATCATAAAGGGGTTCCATTTTCAGGTATCTTTTACCAGAGACCCAAAGATCGTGTTATTCTGCGGCCAGGGCTGATACCAGTCTCAGGCAAGATTTCTGGTTTGGGAAGATACGGATCGCCTGAGTTCTCCGATGTACTTCTTCATGGAAGCGCTCAAGTCCATTGGTAGTACGGATGCGCTTTCTGTGTTCTTCTGGGACGATAAAGCATGCCACTACCTCATGGGCTGTATTCTCCAGGAACTCGGCAACTTGAGGGAACTTGTTTTCGTAGAGATCAATCAATAAATTTCAAATATTTTTGGCTAGAATTTATTGTATCTTTTTTTCAGTTCCACGATAATATTCTCTTGCAGAGCCTGTCCCCATTCTTCACAAATACGAGTTGTTTCCGTTGTGAGCGACGGTGAGAGTCTGGAAATTTTCCTTCCTATCGGGGTTTGATTGAACAAGATCATTTCTTTTATTTCAGCGTGCGAGAAATTTTTATCGTAAAAAGGAATGAACTGATCTATAAAATCATCGACATCTTCCCTGGCTTGCTTATAAAATATATCCCAAAAATCCGGCGGGACAGTCGGCGAATTTTTTTGAATATTTCTGATAGCGTATGTCTTAATCAATACCACAACTTCCTTATAACCTTCCAATAATAACAACTGCTTAATGTCCACGACTTTGCTTCCTGTCTCAACGACAGAATCCTTCTTAGCTTCAAGATTTTCTTCGGCCAAAGTAACATCCTGACTTGCTTCTTTTGACAAAGCGGGCTGAATTTGAGCTTTTTCAGTTGATTTATCCTGCCTGTCCAGCGGTGTTTCGACTTCGCTTGTTTTTTCCCCTACCTGGTAAACATCCGGACAAGGCTCTTTAGTGATTTTTTTAACTTCTTCCGGCCATAGAAAATGAACAAATCCATCCCTTGTCTGGAATTTGATATTAAAATCGGATTTCCTGATCAAAGTTCCCCGCAGTATTTTACCATCTTTCAGGTACAGCACGTCAACCGTTTGCTGTTGACTCATCGCGCTGGCAGCACATACGAAGAATATGGTAATAAAGAGAACAAGAACTCTGTACATGATAATCCCCCTGCTACTGTTCAATGCGTGAAAGCTGGAAAGGGATAATTATTTTTTTGTTACTCTGTTACTTTTTTCTCTGATAAAATTATTTTGGGTCTTTGAACTGCCTTTATTAACGGTACCATTATTTGTAAGAGAATTCAATAGATGGATTCATATTGAGCGATAAAACGTGAGCTGGCTGATCGAATATTTTCTGCACGAAATTTCTGCTAAAAATTTTAAAATAGTCCGGTCGAGCCCGGCATTTTTTTAAATTTTTATATAACAGCGACTGGCTCGGATTGAGTGATTGAAGCCGCCGTTTGCCGAATAATGTCGATAATCTTATCAGGCATCTCAATCAGAAAAATCTATCCAAAAATATTTGAAATTTATTGTATCTATTCAGTTGATCGACCTTAGATCATTCTCAATCTGTTTTTCAGCAGAATTCAGTAGACAGAAATCAGGAGTCAGAATATAAAATCCCCCCCCCCAAGTAACCTGCCCCGGCCTTTTCTACCATGCTTCGGACTCGATGTATTTGGGGCGGGGATTACTGACTCCTGACTACTGAATTCTGTATTCTTGTTTTGCTGTAACTCATTGATTTATGAGACATTTTGCAATTGTAAGAGATAATCTCTCAGACTGAATGTGTAAAAATCTACAAATAGTACCACCCGGCCCGCCCTGTTGATGATAAGCGACCCTGGCAAAATACTTTCCTCCGGCCCTCCTTTTAATTAATTTGACATTTCCGAGAAATATTCTTAGAATCGTTTCGTGGATTTGTTACTCGGTACACCGGTAAGGCTCGACATGATAAGACTAAATCTCGTCCAAGACTATGCAGTTGCGTTCAATTTTGTTCGGGTTTTACACAACGACGTACAGGTTAGAAGCTTTTGCAACAACAATCTGCTGAACTTTTAAGTGGTTTCAAAATCAATCCGGAGGTGAAGATATGAAAGGCAAGATCAAGAAAGTTGTTCGTGGTCGCGGTTTCGGCTTTATCAATGCAGAGGATGGACAAGAGATTTTCTTTCACCGCTCCGCTTTGGAAGGGGTAGATTTTGACGCTTTGCAAGAGGGCAACAGCGTAGAGTTCGATGTGGAGGAGGGACCTAAAGGCCCCAGGGCAGTGAATGTAAATGTATTGGAACCATAGCTTGAAACTAAGACTGTAAGATAAAGAGAGGCAAAGTTACAACCACCTTTCGTAGTCTCAAGGGCGGTGCGGGCAAATAAAAAAGGCCGCCCCCCCCGCAGATGCAGAGGAACGGCCTGGAGTGCCGGCCAGCAATTTATATTAAGCCAGAATGACAGCGATAAAAGAAAAATAGATGACCAGGGCTACGGCGGCGTTGCTGACGACAGTATAGAGTTCACGAGCAGTCATTGTTTTCTCCAGGTAAATTTTTTGTTGTTTACTTTCATCTTCTGCTTAATAGGACGCCGCCGAAGCGAAAACGGTTTCAAAAAAAACGAAGCAGGGGGTGTTGGATATTAACGCATTTCAGGCACGGTTAGTCAGAAGTCCAATTGACCGATTTCTGTCGATTCATCATTCAGATTTAAAGAAATAATTGTATCTATATATCTCACAAGGTTTTCTCTTGCCTCAGCACTTAAGTTCAAGTCTCGGCGGTCCTGCCATTTTGTATCTTTAGGATTCGTTGAAAAAGAAAGGCCTTTTTTGCAGGCAATCGCCTTTGCTCCCACCACGATTTGCAAACCCCGAAATGCCGCCCTTTCCTGGAATGACCAATAGAACACTTGATACTCCTAAGGAAAACAATTACTATCTAGCAAAACGATAAAGAATCTCTTGATTTCAGCCAAAATGACGGGGTGGCTCGTCTTATGGGAAAAAAAGACAAAAGGAGAAAAGTTGCATTTACCTTTTTAGGATTTCAAGGAGGCGCTGCAGCGGCACTTTTTCTGCAAAAGCACTCGGGTTCAGATGTTCGAATCACCAGCCAATGGAAGCTGCTGAAGCACTTGTCCTACATAACCAAGGAAAACTTTGATTGGGTGTATATCCTGGGAGTCGGTGTACAGGCATCCAGGTACGAGATAATCCAGTCTGTTAGCCGGCTGACCGATCAAGGAATCATGGTAGTCTGGCTCCACAACTACTCAGGACTAGAATGGCTGGAGACACAATTCCATGGAAATCAATACTTCAATCTGGTTTTCAAGACTGGTTTAGGCTTACCACGTTTGGCGGCTCAGTATTTCGGTTGTACCTCAAAATACTCCAAAAAGTTGGTCGAGTTAGCAGAAAATGAGGACGCACGAAGTGGGTCACTTGAATACAGGCTTATGGGCTATGCAATTTTTCGCTACCTTGACTTACGGGACTTGAATGTTGTCCCGGAAACGATATGCAAGCTTGCAGATCCATCCCGCATCTCTCCTCACGATAAAGAGATATCTGAACGCTTCCAGCCTCCTGTCGGAACCCGCTATGTGGGTGAATCACAGAAAGCACTTGAGCTATTGAACCAAGTGGAGAAAGTGGCTGCCGACAGCGATTGCAGTGTGCTTATCACCGGCGAAACCGGAACCGGTAAAGAGGTTATTGCCCGCATGATCCACCGCTACAGCAGTCCACGTAGCAACTATAATTTCATTCCGATAAATTGTGCCAACTTATCTGAATCCCTGTTGGAAGATGAGCTGTTCGGCCATGTAAAGGGAGCTTTTACCGGAGCGGCCGGTGACAAGGAAGGCAAGCTCGACCTTGCTGACAAGGGGACGCTTTTTCTCGATGAGGTGGCTGAGATGAGCCCCCGGCTCCAGGCAAAGTTGTTACGAGTGCTCGATGATGGCCGATTCTGTCGGGTAGGAGGAAGGGAGGAAGAAAGCGTGGACGTGCGGATTATAGCAGCCACCAACCAGAACCTTCAGCAAGCCGTGAAAGAGAAAAAATTTAGAGAAGATCTCTTTTACAGACTGGATGTGATCAGGTTGCAAACACCTGCGCTCAGGGACCGTGCAACGGACATACCGCTGATCGCTGAATATTTTCTGAGAGAAATGTCAGACAGGAAAGAAAAGAAATGCAAAGGGCTAACCAAAAAACAGAAAAGAGACCTTCAACAATACACATGGCCAGGTAACGTGCGGGAATTGCGAAACGTTCTGGAGCGTGCAATGATTCTGGATGAATGGGATTTTAGCACTTTGCTTGGCTCGCAAATGAAGCCAGAGGGAGCTGGAATAGGAGTTGCTATTGATAAAGAACGTGTAACTCCCATTGAAGAGCATGAGCTGCGTTATGTAATGCAGGTATACCAAGCTTTCAATGGCAACAAAGCTCGCTCTGCAAAAGCTTTGGGGATAGTGTTGAACACGTTGAAAAAGAAGCTTGAACGAGCTAAAGAGTTAAATATTGACGGTCAATAATTGCTGTTTTGGAGAAAAAATGTATCAAGAAAACAACAATCTGTTGAAGTCTTTCCTGAATGATAAAACTATCGTGGAACTCTTGAAATGCTTGATTCCCGTTATTTTTATTAGAGGAAAAGGTGTTTTATTCAGGAGAGATCAGGAACTTCCGGTATCTAGTGCTTTTGGTTTTATAAAGGAAAACTACAAAATTAAAATCACTTAACAGTATTTATTAAGGAGACGAAATATGGATAGTTTTTTTGAGATCTTCGAAAATAAGAGCAATGAAGCTTTGCTTCAAAGAACCTTATATTATGCGCTAATAAAGGACATTTGTTTTCGCAGGGCATTCTGTCAATGGTTAGGTGAAATTGGAGAACCTGGAAAGCCCAGATTGGAAGAACCCCCAGAGAACAGAAAGGGTCGTTATGATATAGTTATTCCTATTAAGGGGAAAAATAGTATAAAGATTGAGCTTAAATCCCCCACTGCTGGTATTACAGGTTTTCAATACGACAAAGATTCTGGAATAAATTTTTTCATAGTGCCGAAGAATAGGTGGGACGAATATAGAAAATACCTTGATGAAGTGGGCTCCGATGCTAAGATCAAAACTTGGGAGGATATGAATAAAGATTTTATTGAATGTAATCTTTATTGCCTTCTATTCTCAGGACTTGAACAATATTTAGGTTCAGGACTTGACATATCTAAGGAACAAGTATTGGATGATTTTCAAAAATGGCAGTTAAAAACCCTCAGGTGGAGAGATTATATTACGCCCTTCTTACGTCAGTTATCTGGCGCGATCACTAATAAATGGACGCCTCTTCAATTAACAGATTCATCAAGTAGAGATCTTAAAAAACCCAAGTTATATTGGGGAAAAAATATTTACAATAAACATAGGAGAGATAGTCTTAATCTGTGGATTGGTTTCTATTTTAATAACGAGCAGAAAAATGATGATGGCTCTTCAAGTTTCGCGCTAGTATTACTGTGCCATAGATCACTTCCTAAAGATATTACAGGCTTCTTTTCGGAAAATGATTGGGCGGATAGTTTATATTTAGACTTTATAATTTCATCAAAAAGTGAAGTCTACACTGTAGAAAACGTTGTTGAACAAGTGTCACATATATTGGATGCCTATTCTGTACATAGTTGATCCCAAGTGTCAGTTAATGACTGTCAATAATTGAGATCCGATTAAAGCGGAATATTGGAGTCATTTTCCATCCCATTACATTTTAATATGTTATAATTTTAAGGTCTTCTGGTACGCCCCCTGCATTGGAGTCGAGGTGAGAGTAAAATATCACCTTTTGATTCTAATACAGGGGTTTTTTATGTCAAAGAAAGACAGAAATGAACGGAAAGAGCTGGAAGACTACGGCATTGTTTTTATTGCCGGTGAAATCAACGATGGTGTCTCCAGTACAGTTTGCGAAGAAGTGATCCGCATCAACGCCTCAGGCGAGTCTGATTTCATCCAGATGATTATCAATTCTCCAGGCGGTTACTGCAGCGCCGGGTTCGCGATAGTTGACATGATGGAATGGTCCCGCCTGCCGGTTTATACAACCGGTTTGGGGCTGATCGCTTCGATGTCCTTAGTGATTTTTATGGCCGGTGAGAAAGGCCACCGGGTCATTACACCCCGCACTTCCATACTCTCCCATCGTTTCAGCGCTTTCAGCTTCGGTAACCACTCGGAATTAGTCGCCAAGCGCAAGGAAGAAGATTTGATGCACAAACGCCTGGTAGAACACTATGTGCGCCACACCAATCTCAAAAGCGAACGGGATGTTGTGGCCAACCTGCTGCGCGATGTGGATACCTGGCTCACGCCTGAGGAGGCGCTGCAAATGGGTGTAGCCGACACAGTCCAGAAGGACCGTAGCTTGAAGAATACAAACGGTGAATGAGGGGACATATATGCTTAAATCCACAGGATTTCTTTTGGAGTCAAAAACTGAGACCATCGAGATGACGGCCGTCGCACCGTTTAAGGACAATCTTGAATACATCGAGGCCAGGCAGCAGGAATACTTGCTGATGGTTGAGATCGCCGGTCTCAAACAGCAGCTTTTTAGGCAACTTAAAGGTAGTAAAGTGAATCCTCTGGCAAACGAAGAAAACTGCACGTTGGATACTAAACAACTACGGGAGAAAATCGATACTCTGGATGCCAAGCGACAACAGTATAAAAGGATTAACCTTGAAAAAGAAAAAAACAGCGGCGACACGGATATCCCTTTCGTCCGGCTCAGGGCGCGGACAGGCATAAATTCTTTTGACGAAGATGTCCTCTGGCTGATGTATTTCAAGGCTGTTTCTCCGGATTTCTACCAGCTTTACGAGGATTCCGGGTTCAACACTTACGGCAGGGAAAGACGCGGCGAGATCAGGATTGGCAACCTATTGCAGATTATTTTGCCAAACTCGTTCGGAGAGCAGATGAAGGCCATCAAACGATTCCATAAAGAGTCTCCCCTTGTGGCCTGCCATCTGATAGAGTTCTACGGAGATATAGAAGACTGCGATTCGATACAGGGGGTGGAGCTCAATCTGCCTCTGAGGCTGATCAACTGGATCAGCGGTTACCCCGAAGATATTCTGGCCCAAGGCAGGTTCCGCATTGAACGACCCACGGATAAACTGGAAAACGTAATTCTACCAGATTCCTATAAAGACTGCTTGAAGGCGCTGCTTGAAAGATATGATGATTATGTGGCAAAGTACAAGAGCTTGGGTATGGATGAATTGATAACCTACGGACGGTCGATTGTGGTACTTGAATACGGCCCCCCAGGTACAGGTAAAACGATGTTGGCTCGTGCTATGTCCAGCCACTTGGGGAGACCGCTCATCTCATTGAGAAAAGATATGGACGCAGGAGAAAGATACCCTCACAGTGCTGAGGGCTTAGTGGCGCGCCTGTTTCGTGAGGCCAAGCTTCAAAACGGCATAGTCTTTCTGGATGAATGCGAGAGATTGTGCTCGGAAAACGGAGAGTTTACCCGTGAGCTGCTTTACGAACTGGAAAACAACGACATAATGGTGATAATGGCCACAAACAGGCCAGACCTCATGGCCCGAGCTCTTGACAGGCGCATTTCACTCAAGCTCCCGTTCAACATACCGGATGCTGCTAGCCGCTTGAAAATCTGGCGGACTCTTATCCCTCAAGGCGTTACCTTGAAGTCTGAAGTTGATCTTGGCCGCTTGGCTGCCAAATATTCTCTGGCGGGAGGCTACATTAAGAACGCCGTTCTTATGGCCTTAAAAGCAGCGGTAAACCGGGCCAAGGATGGTACGATTGCATTAGCACAAAATGACTTGGAGGACGCGGCCAAAGAACAGGAAAGGCATGTGGGCGGAGTAAACCTGTATCGCAAAATCGTTCAACCCCAGGAAAGCCTGGAACATTGTATGGTCTCAGCCGGGGACAGAGAGCGGCTGATGGAAATCGCCTCATTGGCCGACGGGCACCGGCTCCTTAAACTTAGGCAGGGAAGCGGGAGCACGGATAGGCACAGGGGGCTGTACGGCTTTAAGGTTCTGTTTTATGGACATGAATACACAATTGCCTTTCAGGCGGCGCAAGGTATAGCTAAGAAGCTTGGAGTCAATATGGAAACCGTGATACTGGAGGACGTGCTATCTGAAAAAGACCGTAAGTCCGAAGATTCAACCATCACTCAATTCAAGGTCGAACACCTGTTCGAGAATGCCGCAGGAACTGGCAATATTCTTGTCTTTTGCGACCGCAGTGGCCTTCTTGGCTCAAAAGAGAATGGATTAGCTACAGGAGGAGCATTTACCCGCTTCGAGCGAATGCTGGATGAATTCGACGGTACCGCGCTGTTGGTCAGTGGAGCGATCAACCTGCGTGGTCCTGAAGTTCAGAAAATGTTCCATAAGGCGATTTTTTTTGGTAAACCTGGCCCAGAGATGCTAAAGCGATATTGGGAAGGGGCGATAGGTACTCTGGTATCAGAAACCGGAAAGGTGGACTGCGAGGAGCTTGCCTCGGAGGGCAGCTTTACTTATGAGCAGGTTTGCAAGATAGCCTACTTGGCTCAATTGAAAGCCGAAACAACCCAGTCGTGCCAATATGAACTGAATACAGCACTTATCAAACAAACGATTTTAGAGTTTAGGACTGGCCTGCCTAAGAACGTGCCCCTTTTTGGATAATGGAGGATGAATATAGCGGGCATAATAAAAATAAAGGCATTTTTCGCAGATTTAATTAAGAGAGGAGTTTAAAGCAGGATGGATATTACGATACACAAAGGAGGAAACGAAATTGGTGGCAATTGTGTGGAGATTACATGTTCTGGAACTACTTTACTGATTGATATTGGACAACCTTTATCTGATGAGTCCAAACCAGTAGATATAGAAAAATTGCATCCGGATGCTGTATTTATCAGCCACCCGCACCAGGACCACTACGGCCTGATTGGGAATCTCGATGATACCGTACCGATTTATCTCGGCAAATTGGGTAAATGTTTGATGGATTCTTCCCGGGTATTTTGGGGCAAGAGGCCATTATGCAAGAATTTCCAGTTTATTGAGCCGTGGAACTCGGTCGAAGTTGGAAAATTTGCAGTAACTCCTTACCTAGTAGATCATTCCGCAGTAGATGCCTATGCTTATCTGGTTGAAGCCGATGGAGTGAAAGCTTTTTACAGTGGAGATTTCAGGGCACACGGTAGAAAGGCAATACTATTTGATAATTTACTGAAGAATCCTCCGGGTAATGTAGATATCCTCCTGATGGAGGGAACTAATTTGGGAGGAGATGCTGAAGAATGTCATGACGAAAAGTCTGTGGAAGAGAAAATGCTGGAGGTCTTAAAATCTGAGCTTGGTCTTTGTTTCCTTATTTGTTCATCTCAAAATTTAGATAGGATTGTGTCAGCTTATAGAGCTGCCAAACGTGCGGGGCGTATCTTCGTGGTTGATATTTACACCGCTTGGGTACTTCGGCAAATCCATACGTTTTTCAAAAGCGTCCCTGATATAAGTTGGGAGGACATTCGGGTGTTATCTAAAGGACGCACGGCTAAAAAGCATTATCTTGCGGTAAAAAACAATCCGAGCTTCTTTGGTGATTTTGCACAAGATTTGCATAAAGATAAAAACGAGATCACTCAAGATGCAATCAAGAACAACCCCCAAAAATACTTTGTAAAGAATAATTGTGTGCAGGAACTAGTAGAAAAGTTTGACTGCTCAAATGCCGGTGTGATATACTCAATGTGGCCAGGATATTTAACTGCGGAGAATAATCCGGATGGGTACAAGAGGTTAGAAAGATTGCGAAAGAATTCTAGAATAAATTTTATCCAAATACACACAAGCGGACATGCTTTTAGTGAAGATTTAAAAAGATTCGCTGCGGCGCTAGCGCCAGCAATGCTCGTTCCCATACATACAGTGAACTGCACCCATCTAGCTAGACAGAAGAGGGCGGAAATAAGTACATAGCCTGGGAGTTAGTAGTTAGGGCCTCGTACTCAGCGGGTGGCAGGTAACCCAGTGCTGAGTGGAGGCGTTTCTGGTTGTAAACGATTTCC
>DATKXY010000015.1:0-19156 GCA_035528795.1 archaeon
TAAAACAAGTCATTCGCAAAATTTAAACTTTCAGGCACAAAGTGGCAAAGGCACAAAGTTATTGTAACTGTTTATTATGAAATTATCAGGTTAAACGCCAAAAACAGTCGTTCAATTTTCGCCTTTCTTCGTGGATTTTCAAGTTCTCTATGTCCCTTTGTTCCTTTGTGCCTCTGAGCCTGGAACACTTTATTTATCAGTCAGTTAGAAAATTGTGAGAGATAATCTCTCAGATTGAAATGTGTAAGAATCTATAAAGGCATTTTATTATTCTATACCATAAGGAATGGCTAATGTTTCAACATTCCTTTAGAACACTTCTCCCCAGACCAGCTTTCCTTTTTCCTTTAGCTGGACTGTAAAAGATTTGTCCGGCTCGAGCTTCTGAGCGCAGGCCCACTCCAGGGGCCGGGACACCCCATTGGTCTCGAGATCGCCGCGGACTTTTAATTTTTGGCCGAACATTTCCCTGGGCAGGAGGAACCCGGCCTGACGGACTTTTCCGCCGTAAGGGTGGCCGGCATCCAGGCAGCCGGAACTTCTGAAAGAACCGTCAGGGCTTTCCACTGTCACCCGGAGCACTCCTGGCACCCCTGCCACTCCGTCATTGGCGAAAGCGATAATCAGCTCGGGGCGCTCATAGCGCTCGCGCTGCCAGATCCAGGAGGGCCGCACCCTGTAGCCCAGGCGCTGCTGGAGGGTGGTGAATCCCTTGGGGTAGCGCTCGTGATAGCGGGCCAGATTGTCGGCCTCGGTCCACAGCGACCAGTAGTTGGCCCCCAGGTCCAGAGTGTGCAGAATCGACTTTTCCTTGGCGTTCACCCCGGCTTGATCCACCGGAATTTTCGCCACATCGTAATCCCGCCGCCAGCCCTGCTCCATGATTACAGCGCACCATGGGGGTCGGTTGGAGAGCCTTTCGATCTGGATCGGCTCGTCGTGGATAATGCTGTCGGAGCGCAGCCAGCCTCCTGCGCGCACAGTCATATCGAGCACCTCGCGGTTACCTACATGGCTCGAGTCAGGCTGGGTATTGACCGCCAGAGGGACTTTTTTCCAGGTCTCAAGCTGCATCCTGGTGATCTCCACGAATGTTGCCTCCGCGGTCGGATAGTCCGGGAACGGACTGGGCAGGCCGCCGGTATGACCCTCCCCCCACCAGCCGTACATCATCAGGTCCATGAATTCCACCAGGGGGCTGTTATCGAACTCGGCTGCCAGGAGTTCGTTCAGCTCCCTGACGGCTTTCAGAAACTCAGGGTGGTCGTAGCGGGGCTCGCGGTACTGGAAATTGTCACCGGGCCGGCGCTTGCCGATATCGACCAGCGGAACCTTTTCCTGAAGGAAATCGGGCAGGGCGAGCCGCTCCGGCTGGCCTACGGTGTTGGAAAGCTGGATGCGGAAACCCACCCGCAGCCCATAGGTCTCAGCAGCCTGGAGGGTAAGCTTCCAGATCGGGTGAAAATCCAGCCTGCCGGGACGGTTCTGGACATCCCGCCAGTCACAGCGGATGTAAAGTATATCCGTGAAAGGGAGGCGGGCGAGTTTTTCTACATGCTGCTCCAGGGATTCCGCACCCCGGCGGGCAGCCAGCGAGGGTCCGCCCTCCTCCCAGGCATAGCCTGCCAGCCCGAGGCCGTAATTCCTGATATGTTTTTCCGAGGGTGATGTACTGCCGATAGTGGCCCAGTCTTTCACGCCCGGGTCATCGCTGAAAGGACCCTGGTTGAGCCTGTCGCGCACTTTCGGTCCCGGGCCGAAATCATAGCCCTGCCAGATGTGGCAAGGCAGATCCGCCCGGGCGGCCTCGGAAGAAAGCCCCCCTGCTGCCGCTGCCGCGGCAGCAGTCCTGATAAATCCTCGTCTGTCAAGCATGGCAGCTCCTCTGACAATCGTACGGGTCAAGCCATATTGAAAGGTGAGATTTTGTTACCATCCCCAATGACAGTTCTTGCGCGCGCACCCTGTTCTGTTTTCGCTTCGCTCAAGATTTTCCGGTTCCATTGCGGCAAAAATGAGAACTCCGCTCATCTCAGCAAGACCATCTTACGTGTCTGCATATACTCTGGCGCTTCCATTCTGTAAAGGTAGACACCGCTTGCCACGGGCGAGCCTTTTTCATCGGTGCCGTCCCAGTACACGGTGAAAGATCCGGCAGGCTTTAGATCATCCACCAGGGTGCGCACCAACTGGTTCCGGAGGTCGAAAACTTTTATTGTCACCTGCGACGGTGCGCTTTTATCTGGAAGGGAATAGATGATTGCGGTCCGGGGATTGAATGGATTCGGAGAGTTCTGGGACAGGTAAAAGCCTTGAGGGAGTCCCGGCCGGGCGTCCTGGCCATAAAGAGCCATGTTGAAAGTGGCTTCCAGGGCCGGGGTCAGAGGGAGGCGTTCCATGCAGCTTTCGATATATTTACAGTCACTCCCGGAAAGACCTTCCATCTTGCCGGTCGCACCTGTAAAATCCCCGGCTGCCGAGAGAAGACCTGACCCGGCACCGCTGCATCTGCCTTCTAGAATGTCCAGGAGCAGCTGGACTGCATCGGTGATCGTGCTCCGGCCGTCCCGGTTGTAATCGGCCCGCTCATCGGATGGATTATCGTGCTGCATGAGCAGGAGCATGATCACATCGGCGACATCGACCTCACCGTCCCCTGTGTAGTCGCACCCCTGCGATGGCTCCTCGCTCGGGCCCCCGGTGAGAAACTGCTGGTGCCAGCGGCTCCAGTCGGACCAGGCGCCGGTGGTGGACTGCTGACGGAGCCTGGCGAAATATCTGGTACCGCTGGCGAGCTCGGTTTTACCGGCCAGAGGGCCCACGAAAGTGCCGCTGTTCCGGTCGATTTGAACACTGTCAGCGCCTGAGAGGGCATTCGAGCGCCAGACCACCTGGTTTTTCCCGGAATACTCGGCGAGCTCGAGCTCCCAGGCGGCCTGCTCTCCAGGTCCGTGGTAGGGCGTTTTATAAAGGAGCGGGTTGCGCGGCACAACCACCGGGCCGATAGGCTGGGTGGAGATGATAAAATTATCGTACCAGCGCGACTGGGTAACCGGGGAGCCGGAGTTCCAGTAGGCCTCAAGGAAAACGGCGTTGATACCGTGCCCGGTGTAGCTGCCCCGCCAATCGAGGTTTTTGCGCTCGGCCTCGAGCTTCCCGTCGATCCAGAGCTGGTTTTCCCCGTCCGCCTGGCCCGGGGTGTTGAGCCTGGCCCGGGCCTCGACACAGACCCACCAGCCGGACTCTTCCGTGCTGTGGATCAGGAATTCCGAGGTTGGTTTGTTGCCCAGCCATCTCAGGTTGTCGAAATCGTTGTACTTGGTGGTCACGACCCGGTCGCCAACTACACCGCTCGCCGGATCGAGAGTCAGAGCTTCGCCGCTGGACCAGACATGGGCGATCATGGCCTGGGCCCAGTTGGCGGAGACCAGGCTCGTGGCCCGGGACATCTTGGCCGGGCCGCCGCCTGTCCAGCCGTATTGGTGCTTGACATAGATTCTCCAGTATATCTCGTCGAATTTCTCGCCGGGGCGGGCCATTACCCCGTATGGACTGTCGCCGAAAAACACTTTGCGGTTGCCTTCTCCTGTGGAGCCCTTGAGATAAAGGCAGTGCATGGACCTGCCGCTTTGGGCGAAGGCGGTCAGTGAGTCGAGTTCTCCGGATGACTCGGTATAGTGCTTTTCCGGGCCGTCAAAATCATCATACCAGATAAGGGCAGGATCGGTTTCTTGCGGCTGAGTGCCGAGCATGCTGACAGAATCGATCCGGGGAACCTCGGGGCTCTCATCCTGCAGGGTGTCGCTCACTGCTTTTATGCCAAGAGAGATAACAATAAGCAGCGCCAGGCCCGGGATTCTGGAAGTCTTTGAGAATTTCAAGATATTTTCTCCTCGATATCCGGTTAGGTATTAGTATTCATCGCCGGGGGTCTGATTATTGCAAATACAAAAGGATACCATCAGGGGTACCGGTTTAACTGTTTAAATACTAATAAGTTGCAAGACAGGCCTGCTGATTCGGGCTTCTCAAATTCGTAAAAACAGGTTTCAGTAATGAGAATCCGATTAATAAAGTAATCTACGCCGGTTTGCCCTGTGAAAAAAGGTTTGCAAAGCCGGACCTGACAGATTAAATAAGCAGGAATAGTTTTCTGCGGGCTGCCGGAACTGGAAATATTCTTATTCAGGACAGTTTGTATGGTCAACCTCAACTAAAACGCACCCTAATAAAAACAAGGAAAGCACAGTATGGAAGGCGGCGCATTAATCAGGACAGCGGCCACTGTGGATTATCTGGTGATTGTGGTTTACCTTTTGGCCCTGGTCTCTATCGGGATTTTTTTCTCGGGGTACAACAAGAATATCGCGGACTTTTTCAAGGGCGGAAGCAAGCTCCCCTGGTGGGTTGGGGGGATAAGCTCTTTCATGGCGGGTTTCAGCGCCTGGATGTTCACCGGCGGGGCGGGGGTGGTCTATCAGGAGGGCCCGAAAGGAATGCTTGCCCTGTGCACCGGGCTTTTCGGCACGTTTTTCGGTTATCTCCTTTTCGCCAAGCGCTGGAGACGGGCCAGGGTGACCTCGATGTTCGAATATGTCTCCACCCGCTTCAACCTGCCTGCCCAGCAGGTGCTCTCCTGGTTTTTCCTGCCCTTTAACCTTTTCTACTGCAGCACTGTCCTTCTGGCCACGAGCATTTTTTTCACCGCGGCACTGAATGTCAGCCAGATCAATCCAACTTCTTTCGGGCTCCCCTGGGATGTCAATATCAATGCGGTGCAGCTGGTGATCCTGGTTGCCGGAGTGGTCATTCTGACTTACTGTTATTTCGGAGGCCTGCTGGCTGTGGCAACCTGCGATGTGCTCTCCTTTTTGATCATTATCCCGCTGGCGGTGCTCATTGTGCCGCTAGTCCTCTGGAAGCTGGGAGCTGTCGGCGCGGTAGGCAATCTATTTACAACTCCCCCGGATTTCGGCATGCCTGCGGACAAGAGAATTCTGAGCGAGCCGATTACGCTCTTTTTTGTGGTCATGTGGCTGGTGAGCAATATCCACAGCTACAACACCAACCCCATTGTGCAGCGCTACTGGAGCGTCCCGGATGAACAACAGGCCCGCAAGGTGGCCCTTTTGTGCACAGTGCTCTTTGTTTTCGGAGTGGCGGTCTGGGCGATCCCGCCGCTGGCCGTGCGCCACTTGTACCCGGATCTCTCACAGGTCTGGACCACGCTCAAGGCCCCTGCCGAGGGAGCCTATGTGAGCGCCTGCCTGGCGGTGCTTCCCCACGGGCTGGTGGGGATCATGTTCGCGGCTATCTTTGCCGCCAGCATGAGCTCGATCGATTCGACCCTGAACTTTGTCTCAGGCATTTTCACCAATGATATCTACCGCAAGACTATTAAAAAGAGCGCGGATGACAAACACATGCTGAAAGTGGGACGGCTCTCCACCCTGTTTATCGGGATGATCGCTATCGGCATAGCTTTGGCGATGAGCGCCCGCGGCGGAGCGTTTTCCTGGATGGTGCTGATGGACAGAATTTTTGTTACGCCGATCGTGGTACCGCTGTTGATGGGTCTCTTTTTCCCGCGGCGCGGGAGCCGGGCCGCAATGGTCACCTTTATTATCGCCGCCAGCTATAACTTTTACGCTACCCTGTTTCTGGACCTGGAATACTCGGTGATGATGTTCAGCAGTTTCACATTGGCCTATATTGTTTTTATCACCAGCGCTTTCCTTTTGCCTGACAGCCCAGAGAAGGCGGCGGAAATCAGGAAATTTTTCACCCTGCTCGGCACCCCGGTCAAGGTCGACCAGGAGCTATCAGAGGCAGCTATCGACCGGCTCTCCATGCTCAAATTTATCGGCAAGCTGGCTGCAGCCACCGGGCTGGCGATCTGCCTGATGGTCCTGATCGGCCAGCCCCTGGTCGAGAGGCTCAAGATTCTGGCCGGGGGCGGGGTGGTGCTGGGACTCGGGCTGTTCATGCTCTGGGCCGATCGGCGTAAAAGCAAGGTCTGATCGCCAGGAATTCAAAGATTTCCCCGGCAATGTCTGGACCAGTGTCATGTCCCGGAAATAACATTCCATATTTTGTACTAATTTACGGGACACAAAAATTGCAGAGGCACACCAGTGATATGCCACTGTTTGCTAAATTTTCAGCAGCAGTACCTCGCCGCTTCCGAACCAAACGGCATAAAATTCGCAGTCTCGACCCCTAGGCCAGAGGCTCAGTACTTGAAACCTGGGGCAGGTTCCCTTTGCCGCTAGTGATATTATACCAATCTATCCCGACTTTCTTGAGCGCGTAGCCCACCTCGCGCAGGTAATCCCCGTAGCAGATCATCCAGTGAAATCCCTGCATGTCCTCCAGGAGCTTCCGCCAGTCCCCCTCGATCTCGACATCGATCTGCGAGCGGCAGATATCCAGGAAAGGATGGTCGAGGATTTTTCCCCTGAACCCGAGCCATTTGTCGGAGCTGAAACTGGGGGCGATGGTTGTGATCACCTGTCCCTTGCTCATCTCGACTTTGGGAGCGGCGCCGTAGTCAGACTCGAAGTGGGTGAGGATTTTCGCCGGCTCCAGGTCCCGGCCGTTCATTCTCCTGGGAGCCGTGCAGTGGGCGCAGGTGACAACACCGTCGTGGGGATGAGTGGGGTCCTGAAGGAAAGAGGGTTTCCCTGAGATATACCGCAGGAGAATGCCGGAAGGAATGACCACGAAATCCGACTCGCAGAACGCCATCAGCCCTTCATCGTTGATCAGGCTCAAAGGCATGCAGGCTGTGGTCTGAGCTATGGGTATGATCGTGGTCATGCACTGCTTGATTGTAATGGCCGGGGCCTCCGCTTCATCCATCAGATCCCTGAAAACCTTTTTCAGCACGAAAGCGTTGACCAGGAAGCTCTTGTCAGTGTGCAGGGAAACACCCTTCCGGGCCAGATACTGATCTGTCTGGCGCTGGGCTTCCTCCACGGTTTTCCGGTCCCCCATCGCTTTCTTGATTACCGGCTCCAATTCCTCGTAGGTCACTGTCCTGATATCGAGCTTCCAGATATCCCTGGCCGGCGCAGGAAGGTCCCAGTTCCATAAGCTGCCCCAGCTCCCCGGACCGCCGATCGCTACGATTCGCGTACCCAGAGCGTTTTTCAGCCCGTAAAGCGACCGCAGGCGCCAGAGAACCTCTGCATAGTCATCCACCACGATGTCCCAGACATCCATACCCTGTTCCTTATAGTCATCCGTGGTCTTTCGCAGGAAGCGCGGGTGGGCGATCTCATACCACAAATACACCGGGCCGGACTTATGTCTCAGAAACATTATGCCCGGTTTCCCGGAACCGGCAAGGGTTTCGAGCCAGGCCCCTTCACCGCTGGCCGCAAAAGTCAGGATCATGTCGCAGACACTGTCTCTCACGGCTGCGGCTTGCTCCGCAGAGCTCACCTGCGCCACCGGCAGGAATTCCATTGGAAAGTCCGCTTTTGAAGACAGGTCTTTCAACTCGTCCTGGATCTTCCTGGTTTCCTTGTTAATGTCGTCCTGGGTATGCAGACCGCCCCAGGGCCGCCAGCTCGTGGCTTCCTTTCTTTCGCTGATCGAGCAAACCAGGACCGGTTTGACTCTCAAGGGCTCGCCGATTGTGAGCATCCCTTTTTCAGGAACGGCTTTCTCGGAGCGGCAGGAGCTTGCGATCACGGCAGGGGCCACCAGGCCCGTGACTTTCAGAAAATCGCGCCGATTCAGGTTACTGTTCATTACACCACCTCTTGTTTGGGTTCTTTAAAGCCGCTGCATAATCTAGAAATTGAATTTATTTCCTGTCCGCAGTCAGGCCGGGCCAGTCATCAGTGCGGAAAGGCGATGCCGGCAGGGCCGCCTGGTCCCCGGCCTTGTTGTAGAGATTGGCGCTTTCAGGGTTGTCGGCCCAGGCGTAGCGCACAGCCACAGGCTGCGCCACTGCCTCGCTCCACACTATCACCTTGTCACCCATAATCCAGGCCCGGGCCGGGACAAATTTCTTGTCCTCTCCGGCAATAGTGAACCACTTAAGGGGCTCTCCGCCTTTTACCGTCAGTCCGTCGCCCGGATGAGTGAAACTAAGGTAGCATTTGTCTCCTTCCACAGTCATGGACTTGTAAACGGGTCCTGAATAGACCAGCTTCTCTTTGTAGACCAGGGCTCGGGCCGCCAGGGCCAGGCGCCGGCCCAGCTCCTGCTTGTTCTTAGGATGGATGTCTTGCGCTTCGCCGATATCCACTGCCGAGGCCATGCCGGTATTCGGAATGCTGAGAGTCATGGCCTGGGCTTCGCGCAGCTCGGGCCACCTGCCGGTTCCAGCTTCGAAATTGGCCAGCTGCACGAACAGGAACGGAAACTCGCCCTGGCCCCAGGCCCCACGCCAGTTGCGGATAAGGGCCGGAAAGAGCTTGCGGTACTGGAAGGCCCGGAAAACATTGGATTCGCCCTGGTACCAGATAGCTCCCCGGATGGAGTACGGTACGAGCGGGGCGATCATACCGTTGTAAAGCACCGCGGGCTGGTTAAAATAAAGCGGCGCAGGCCGTCCCTGGCGCTTGGCCTGTTCGATTTCAGCCACGAAATTACTGTACTGCTCTTTGAGCCATTCCTCATCGTTATTGTAATCGGGCCAGTTCTGGAGGATCGATTTCAGCTCCGGGTCCGCTTCGAGCGCTGCTGTTGCGGTCCAGGCCTCGGCAGTGGTGCCGCCCCAGGAGCTGTGGATCAGGCCAATGGGCACATCGAGCCTCTTATGCAGCTCCCGGGCGAAAAAATAACCCGCCCCGGTGAAATGTATAACTGTCGAGGGATTGCAAACAATCCACTTGCTCAGCCACTGCTGCTCCTCCCGGTCGCCTGTGGCGACATCATCGAGAGGCTCGCCAGCCTTTATGCGCTTGACCTGGAACTGGCGGATCCCGGGAAAGTTCGCCGCGGCGATTTCCTCTTCCGCATTCAGGCAGCTTCTCACCTCCATGGCCATATTGGACTGGCCCGAGCAGAGCCAGACCTCGCCGACCAGCACATCCTTGATCAGGATGGTGTTTTTCCCGCTCACCAGGAGCTCGAAAGGACCGCCGATATCCAGGGGAGCGAGACGGAGCATCCATTTCCCGTCCTTGTCCGCCGTGGTCTCGGCAATCCGGGTTCCGAATTCGACCCTGACTTTCTCGCCTGGGTCGGCCCAGCCCCAGACCGGCGTGCGCATCCCGCACTGTAAAACCATGTGGTCATTGAACAGCCTGGGCAGCTTTACATCGGCTGCGGCTGGCACAGCGGAAAAGGCTAGCAGGAGCGAAAAAAGGAGAAGTTCTTCCAAGAAGCGTAGAGCTTTGGCATTCATCACTGGCCTCCACGAAGGGATTAGAGTTGAAAGTACAAAAGAACAGGGGTTCAGGTATTTCTGACATTCGTTTTTAGGGCACCCGCGGAATTCCTTAAAGGTTTTCATCGAGCCATTTCAGCAGATCCTGCCGGATTTTCTCCGGGGGTATGTAATGTTCCTCATCGTACTCGATCAGCTTTTTCTTGCCCGGCACGAGCTCGAACAGGGCCCTGGCCCGCTCGTTGCGCTCGCGGCTGTCTCTTTGCGCGATTATCACCAGCAGTGAGGGCTTGGAGATCCGGGGGAAAAAGTTACTCGCATTTATCACCCGCTCGGCAGGTGTCTGCCCGGTGACAGACTCTGTGGCTGGCACGCTGAGCCCGGCGGCCTTGATCCTCCCATCCACTGCGGCCAGGATCGAGCCGATCCAGCCGCCCAGGCTGCCGCCGAATATGGCGATCCTCTGCGGGTCGATCTCCGGGCGGCTCGCAAGGTAATCGATCCCGCGCCGCAGGTCGACCACGGTCTGGCACATCCAGTCCCGGTAATAGTAAGGACCGCGATTCGAGCCGCTGTCAAAACCGCCCTCGACCTTACGCTCGCCGTAGAGAAAATGGTCCGGGGCCAGCACGGCGCGGCCGCTGGCTGTAAGGAGCGGGATCAGCTCCTGCACCCAGTCCTCGTTCTTGCCCCAGAACAGGTTCCAGCCGTGGAGAAGCAAAACAGCGGGGACCCGCTCGCCTTCCTTATTCTTTGGAATGGCTAAATACGCCGGAACCCGCTGTTCGCGCGCGCTGCGGTATGAGACCTTGTACAGGGTGTGGGGGGAGCGCCAGGGCCACTCTCCATAGCTCACAGGATCAAGCGGCAGGTCTCGGTCGTACTGGTAGTATTCGAGAATCCGCGCGAACTCGGTGTCATCCACCGCAGGTTCGACAGGTGGGGATGAAGGTTGAGCCTGGGCTGCAGGACAAAGAACGAGACAAGAGAGAAACCACACAAGAGAAAGCTCTGTGGCGAAAGGAACTGAAATTTTTATCAAGGCTTACCTCCCTTAAAAGTTTTCACCCTCTTGATACCTTTGAAAAAATCCCAGGTAAAAGGATAATATTCTATCCGTAGGGGCAGTTCGCGAACCGCCCCTACAATAACCTATTGATTTTTAAAGAGTTATATAAAGCAGGTCATATTTCTAAAGTAAAATGATTACATTTTTCAAAGGTTTCCTCTTGACAGATATTATGTCAGTTCAGTCTGTTCTCGAAACCATTTTTTAGTGCAGCCACAACTTTGTTTTTCAGGGATGAACATTTTGGGCCAGCCTACTCACGTTTTATAGACCGTTAAGCTGGAGACTGTAGGCTGTGGGCTATAGGGTTACAATTTCAAGGTTTTAACTTTTGTCCAGGCTATCGATTGTAAACTATACTCTGTAGGTTGGATTGTGCACCCCTTCAGCCTATAGCCTATTGTCAGCGGTCTTCACATTCTCAGTTATTTAATCTGTGCAAGTGACTATGCATTTCTAAGTTGTAAAAGTACTAGTTTCCGATACCCGCCTGGGGTTGGACTTCTTCGCTCAAGGGTTTATCGATCAGAACAGCGCCCTGCGGGCCGGTAATTTTAAGCCGCCCGCCAGGACTGCCATCGCGGTTAAAAACCGCCCGGCAGATTTTCCCGGCACAGATTAATTCCACCCCCAGCCCGGTATTGTCATCTATGGGCTTTATCTCAGGAGCCTGGGACAGCGAGCTGTTCCCGGCCAGCAATACGTGAAGGAAAAAATCCTTTGCGCGGGGCTTTCCAGGAACTACCTCGATTCTCCAGGAGCCCCATTCTTCGTCCTCTCCCAGCGGGTAGTGGGTCATCTTGGGTGGGTAATTGGCGCCGAAAACCTCAAACTCGTGCCCGGGCCCGCCTGTTTTTTGCATGATAGCATCCCTGGGATAAACAGTCCGGCAGAAAAGTCTGCCCTCGCGTTCGCTGATCTCAGCCAGGGCACCCTTGATCGAAGGCTCGTTGACAGAATGCAGGAGCCAGAATTTCTTGTATTCAGGATTTGCGGCCTCGACCCGGTCGAAAACAATAAACAGGTCGGGCTGGATGTGGATAAACTGCCGGGTGAAAAGTTTCAGCTTTTTCGGGTTGTAAGCCCTGGTGGCATCGCCGCAGACATAACTATAGTGCGGGTTTGTCTCGAAAGCTACTATATCGCCGGTATCCCAGGGCGTGCCTTTGGAGTCACCATAGCTTTCGCGATACGGTTTGGGCCAGAGCTGGCCCCCGTCATTTGATATCAGCTCTCCATCACTTGTTCTTTCTGTCTCACCCTTCACCCTGAATTCTTCCTCTGGATCGTAGACCAGGATCGTATTCGAGGAGATCGAGCGCGCGGTGTAGTTCGGCCTGTGATTCGAGCCCCACTCGTAGCGGCCGGAGTTGATAGCGAGGCTGCCTTTCTTGAAGATGACGAACGAGTTTTCAGTCGCGTGCTGGTGGCTGTAATAGAAATCGCCGCAGTCGAAAACTGCGTGGGTCGCCTCGTCATCCCAGCCGCTTCTCATGATAACCCAGCCGATACCCTCGAAATGGCGGGCCAGGGGCCAGCTCTTATCGGGTCCCTCAGGCTGGATACCCAGGTCGCCCGGGTCCCAGATCACATCCCAGATTGTGCTCGCCGGCTGTTCGGCCCTGGTTTCGAGATACCACCGGCTGACCCTGTCGGAGTAGCGCGAGGCGAGGTACTTGAAATGCCAGGGCTGGATACTGCCCCTGATGCTGCCTGCGTCGTCGATTCTCAGCCACTCGAGGTTGGGCTTCAGGCAGTAAAGCCACCAGATAGTGAAATACTTGAGGTAGGGATTATCTTGGGCCAGATCCTCGCCGGTCAGGTTTTTCCAGATCTCGAAATCGTAAATCGGGGTGCGCAGGTAATTGTAGCTCGCATAGGCCATTCCGGAGTACATCCCGCCGTCATCTGCCGCCACCTGCTCCTGCATCTGCCGCCAGAGATGGATATTGGCTTTCGTGCTGTCAAGCCACACTTCAGCGATAGAGTCCCGGATACCAGTACAGGCCAGGGTCACCGCAGGCCAGAACAAAGGGTCGAGCGAGCCGTAGCCGCCGCCATCGTAAGGGCTGAAGCCGTAATACTTTTCCCAGGCGATATTGCCGGCCTGGAGTATTTTGTCCCCCAGCCTCTTTCGCTCTTCCCCGCTCATGGCCTGGAACATCCAGTCGTAGGCGAAACAGCAGTACCTGCGGAATTCCACCGCTTCCCAGTATCCGCCGCCTTGCTCCCGCTCGAGCTGGATATAGCGGTCAAGCGCCCTGTCGAGCAGGCTCAAGCCCGCCTGCAAATATTTTCTATCACCCTCGATCAGGCAGAAAAAGGCGCATTTCTCGGCCAGCCGGGCCTGCTGCCGGACCTGGAGAGAGTCCGCACTTTCACCGATATATTTATCTACCGTTTCCCGCAGGCGCTCGAAAAGCTCCTTGCGGCTTGAGCGGCATCTCTCTCTGGTGAGCTCCAGGAAACCACCGCTCAGGATAAGCCGCGGATGCCCGGGCAGCGAAGAGTTGCCCGGGCCTGGAGCGGTTTTACAGCCGGCCGGGGCTAAAAGCGAGAAGAAAAGCAGCGCGGCCGGCAAAAAAGGCAGACAGAGCCGATGGCAGAGAATCAACTTTTTTCCCTCCTGTTAATTGATCCGGGCGCTCCGGCAGAGGTAATAATACTCAAGAATAACATTTTTCCGGGCCCGAATGATTTCTCGACCTCTGGGGCGGGCGGGCCGGCCCGCCAACCAGAAAATCGTTGATCACAACCGACTTTCTCTTTGGAAATTGCGTCTCAAGCCTCAAATGTGCGGCTCAACTTTCCAAGTTTATCGGTGTAAATTGACGGTGTCAATGGCTGCGTGAAGATGTTTTCAGCATTTCAGTATTAAAAATGTAAAACTTGTTTGACCGGATAGTTGAATTATGTAATATTTATTCAGTCGTTTCAGCCAGGCATTCAGATATAATCTTCTCAGTTTTTAAACTATAAACGAGGAAAGTCGAAATGAACAGACTGTCTTTGCTCTCACTCTTGATTTTTGTCTGCCTTCATTCGGTTGGGATCGCCTACCAGTTGGGCGAGCATCCAAGGATTTTAATGAACAAAGCCGGTTTGCCGGTTCTGGCCCGGCATGCTAAGGGACCTTTGGCCGCGGAATACAACACAATTAAAGCCGTGGCCGACAGTGCGGTGGAGCATGGGGTAGCCAGGATCCAGAGCCGCTTCCGCCCGCCGGTGCCTCTGATCTGCTGCGGGATCTGCTACCTTGTCGAGCGGGAGCTTGGGGGAGAGCCGAAGCCGTACGCTTCAGCAGTTAAAAAATACTGGGGGGACGGTGAAGTTTTGAATCTCGATGGGGATGGTTATTTCGGCTATCACGGCATGCTCTACGACTGGATTTACGATGCGCTTACCCCGCAGGAGCGGAAAAAATACGGCGACCAGCTCGGCCGCTGGCTCAGGTACTATACCGACAGGCCCGAGATCATGCTGCAGAACGGTTATTGGTGGTACAACCAGACTTGGGGACCGGAGCACCTCAACACTCCCAACACCCGGGATGGGATCACGCCTAAGCTTTTTGTGGCCCTGGGGCTGGCCGGCGCCGGTACCGTGCACGAGGAGGATGCCCGGCGGTACCTGGATTCCTGGGCTGAGCGTGTGCCGGCTGAGTGCATCCCGGCTTTCGACGAGATGGGCGGAGTGTGGTCGGAGAGCATGGGCCACGGCGGCTACGGGCCAGTGGTGGTCATTCCCTGGGCATTCGAGGCCTGGCGCACAGCAACCGGTGAGGACCTGTTTGCGCGCTGCGCCCCCACCAGCTACCTGCCGGAGATGACCCGCTGGGCGGTCTACCTTACTGTGCCGTTCGCCAACCATACGGCCTGGATAGATGACAACCGGGCCTCTCCCCTGAGCACCTTTGCCCGCATAGCCCCGATACTCGGCGCGCGCTACAAGGACCCGGTGGCCAACTGGATCAGCGCCGAGAGCGCGCAGGAAGGCTGGAACAGGATTCCCTGGGAACGCTTTCTATCGTATGATCCAGCTATCAAGCCCAGCGCCCCGGGGAAAGAGGGCTACCCGACAGCCTGCCTGTTCAAAGGCGCAGGACATGTTTATATGCTAAGCAAGTGGGATGATCCGAATGCTACCTGGGCTTTTTTCGGGGCAGGTCCCAAGTTTGCCGGCCATTCCCGGGATGATGAAGGCCACTTTCTGATCGCCAAAAAAGGCTGGCTCACGCTGCGCGCCGGCGGCCCGGGCCACAACGACTGGGACTACTACGCCGGGGGTTCCCTGGCTTTCAATATTGTCACGATCTACGACCAGGATGAGCAATTCCGCCGCACGGACCCCCGGAGCGAGGGAGGGGTGAAAAACGAGAACGACGGCGGCATGATCCGTTATGTCTACACCAGGCATACCCGCGATGACCGGGCCAAGATCACCTCTTTCTGCCACGGTGACAAGTTCACCTATGCAGCCGCTGATCTGAGCCAGGGCTATTCTTCACAAAAAGTGAGCGAGGTCACACGCCAGTTTTTCTACCTTCGGGGAGCGCGTGAGTTCTTTGTCATATTCGACCGGATTCAGGCCACGAGCGCCAGCTATCCCAAGCACTGGTTCCTGCACATGCCTGGAGAACCGAGTGTCCAGGGCGAGGAAACAGTGATCGTTCCGGGCCACGTATTATCCTACAACGGAAACACCGCCACCTGGCTCTCGGACCCTGCAGGTGAGAAGGGTGTCCTCTCGACAGGCAGGGCGCGGGCGTTCCTGAAGACTCTTCTCCCCGCAGGGGCAAAAATCGTAAAACGGGGGGGCGAGGGACACGATTTCTGGGGCCACCCGGATGAGCCGACCGCCCAGTATAACCATGTGGGCAGGAGCAGCCATCAGCCGCCGGTAGTTCCCTGGCGCCTGGAGGTCGAGGCTCCGGGCGGTGAAGAGCGAAGCTACTTCCTGCATGTCATCGAGATCGGTGATGAGGGGGACAGGACAATGTCCGAGGTCGGATTGTTTGAGCGCGAGGGTTATCTCGGCGCGAAAATAAATGCCGGCGGCACCCCGGTGGAGATCCTCTTCGCAGCCCGGGGTAAGCTCACGGCGCAGGTCAAGATCGGAGATGAAGAGCTAAAAGTTCTGGAAGCCAACCTTGAATAATTGAAACGTTTGAATGCCGTGCCCTTACTCTGAAACCCATTTTTCAAATTCTAGTAAAGGTGGGAAGATGAAAAAAACCGGTTGCTTTCTGTTCCTTGTCCTCGTTATCACCTGTTTCAGCGGCGCCGCGGCCGACCAGACCGCTCTCTGGAAAGAGGGGATCAGCCTGATCCCCTCTCCACAAGAGGCCACCTTAGGCGGAGGGGATTTTGTTTTCGTTGAAGGGGTATCAATCGTACTGAACGGCCCGGGTTCAGAGGCGGACATATTTGCTAAAAAAGACCTGACCGAAAGGCTGAAAACAGAATGGGGCGTAAAAATAACTACAGGCCCCACGCCGAAAAAAACGATTCTGCTCACCCGCGGGAGCGCCCCTGAAAAATTGGGGAATCAGGGCTATGAAATCATTGTTGAAAAAGACAAGATAACCATTCGCGCTAATGGCGAGGAGGGCCTGTTCTACGGCACGCGAACACTCTTGCAAATTATCCGGAAGGGCCGCTCGGGGACCTATGTCAAAGGCATGAAAATCACAGATTGGCCGGATATCCCGATCCGCGCCGCGCATTACGACACCAAGCACCACCAGGACAAGCGCGAGTATGTAGAGCAGTTTATCCGCACCCTGGCTGATTACAAGATCAACATGCTGATCTGGGAGTGGGAGGACAAGTTCGCCTACCGGAGTCACCCTGAGATCGGGGCTCCGGGCGCTTTCAGCATGCAGGAGATGCAGGAGTTCACCCGCTTGGCCCGGAAGTACCACATTCAGCTCGTGCCGCTGGTGCAGGGGTTGGGCCATGTGAGTTACATTCTCAAATGGCCCCAATACGCGCATCTCAGGGAGATTCCGGCTTCCAACTGGGAGTTCTGCCCGTTGAAAGACGGCTCCTACGAGCTGCTGTTCGACCTCTGGGACGAGGCGATCGAGGCCACTCCCGGCTCGGAGTTTATCCATATCGGCACGGATGAGACCTACGAGCTGGGTCTGGGAGATGAATGCGGCTGCAGGGCCAAGGCTAAGGAAATCGGAAGGTACGGGCTGATGCAGATTTTTATCAAGCGCTGTTTCGATCACCTGAGCGGGCTGGGCCGCAGAGTGATTTCCTGGGGCGGAGAATACAGGCCGGACGAGCAAATCAAGCCGCCCGTGGGCTTGATTGTCTCGGAGTTCACGGACAACCTCGAGATCGCCAGACTCTCACGGGATGCAGGCTACCCTGCCTGGGTCTATGATCCCAACCCGGGTATCGAGCACCTGTTTCTGCCTTACTTCTATCGCCTGAGAGATGATGGCCGCCGGGTGGAGGGCTGCCTGGAAAACTCCTGCAAGAGGCTGACCACTGCGGCTGTCTCGGGCCTGTTCGAGGGCATGGTGAACACATCCTGGGATGACAGCGGTTTGCACAACCAGGTCTGGATGATGAGCTTTATTAACTCTGCCGAATTTTCCTGGAGCGGTAAAGCCCCTGAGCTGGATGAGTTCATCGATAAGTATTTCAGGAACTACTATGGTCCAAAAGCCAAGAACTTGCGCGAGCTCTGGGGGCTTTTGAATGACGGCGCTTACTATTACATGGATACTTTCGAGCGCAAGGTCTGGCACTGGGGGGATGTGGGCAAGACCCATCTGCCGGACCTGCCCAGAGAAGATGCGATCGAGTACGATCCTTACTGGAACAGGAAATATAAAGAGATGGTCGAGCGCTCGAGGGAGCAGTTGGGCAAAATGGAGCAGGTTCTCGATATCTGCCGCACGAATCTCAAGCTGGGAGTGAAGCACAGCTACGATTTCGAGATTTTTATCTCCCTGGCCGAGCTGATCAGTCATACGGCCCGGACATACATAGCGCTCTCGGAGCTCGAGAACGCAATCACCGAAGCCCACAAACAGCGTTTCGTGAGCCACCAGGCTGCTTTTGCGGCCATGGAGCGGGCAGTGGGGATAATCGAAGACAACCTGAAAGAGCGTGAGCAGGTTTTCAAAGCGCTCGTGGCCACCTGGGAGAAGACCCGCCTGCCCAAGGGCCTTTCCACTCCTGAGAAGGAATATTTCCACAATCAGGACCGGGCCCGTCATTTCGCTAACCGCAGGCCGGACATGACCTATTTGATTTATGACGAGCAACTGCTGAACCTTGAAGGTTACCTGAAAAAATTGCAGGGCTACATGGCCTGGTACAAGCAAACCTTTATGCAAGCCAGCGGCGAGAGTGGACCCTGAAGAAGATTTTTTCTTTTTCTCTTTTTAATCATTAAAACGGAAAAAACTATGACAAAAAAAATCCGCCTCTTTCTCGCCTTTCTCATCTTTTCCCTTGGCGCCAAGGTCTCGGGTACAGAGACCCCTCTCTGGAAAGCAGGGATCAACCTTATTCCCTATCCCCAGACTGCGACACTCGAGGGAGATAATTTTGTTTTCGACGCCGGGGTGAATATCGTGCTGGACAGCCTGGCCTCGGAAGCTGACAGGTTCGCTGCGCAAGACTTCGCCTCGCGCCTGAAAAACGAATGGGGCATCGATGCTCAAGTAACCAGCTCCTCAAAGATAAGGGACAGGAAAATAATTCTCACCCGGACTGAGGCCGCAGAGAAGCTCGGGGAACAGGGCTATGAGCTCACAGTGGGGAAAGGAAGCATCACTATCGGCGCGGGTGGCGAGCCGGGCCTGTTCTATGGCACGCGGACACTCCTGCAGCTGATCCAGAAAGGCCGCTTGTGGTATTATATCAAGGGTATGAAGATCACCGACTGGCCAGACATCCCGATTCGCGCTGCGCATTACGACACAAAACACCACCAGGACAAGGCCGGGTATGTGAAGGAGTTTATCCGCACCCTGGCCGATTATAAGATCAACATGCTGGTCTGGGAGTGGGAAGACAAATTCGCCTGCCAGAGCCACCCTGAGATCGGCGCTCCGGGTGCTTTCAGCATGGAGGAAATGCAGGACTTTACCCGCTATGCCCGCAACTATCATGTGCAGCTAGTGCCGCTGGTGCAGGGGTTGGGCCATGTAAGTTATATTCTCAAGTGGCCGCAGTACGCGCACCTGCGGGAGATCCCGGCCTCCAATTGGGAGTTCTGCCCGTTGAAAAACGGCTCCTATGAGCTGATGTTTGATCTCTGGGAAGAGGCGATCAAGGCTACTCCCGGATCGGAGTTTATCCATATCGGCACTGACGAGACCTACGAGCTGGGTCTGGGGGAGGAGTGCGGCTGCAAGGCCAAGGCAGAGGAGATCGGAAGGTACGGCCTGATGCAGATCTTTGTCAAACGCTGTTTCGACCACCTGAGCGGACTGGGACGCAAGGTAATGTGCTGGGGCGGGGAGTACCGCCCGGAAGAGCAAATAAAACCGCCCAAGGGATTGATTGCATTCGGCGGATTCAGTCAGGAAAGAGACAAGGAATCGGCTGACAATGGTTACCCGGTTTTCGTTTATGACCCTAACCCGGGTATCGAGCACCTTTTCCTGCCTTATTTCTATCGCCTGAGAGATAATGACCAGGTGGAAAGTTGTCTGGAAAACTCCTTCAAGGTGGTGTCCCAGGCAGCCCTTTCAGGTATTTACGAGGGCATGG
>DATKXY010000016.1:0-15558 GCA_035528795.1 archaeon
CGAAATCGGGACCGGCTACCTGATGGTCGAAGTGACCTTGCCGGACAGCGCAGCCAAGCAGCTTCGTGTCCTGGTAGATAATGAAACTCAAATCCTGGCTGAGGACGGCTCCCCTGTCACACTCTCAGACCTCAAAGCAGGCGATAATGTCCAGGGCGAAGGAGACCCGGCCCCGGATGGAAGCTTCAAAGCCAAGAAAATCCAGCTCGCTATGCCTCCCCCCAGCCAAATCTCTATCTTCGGCGTGGTGATTGAGGTCGGGGCAGACTATCTGCTGGTCGGACGTCCTGGTGAAGACTCCATGCGCCTTGAAACTACAAGAGTTGCTGTCACCGGAGAAACAGACATTTTCGATAAGGAAGAACAACCGTCAGCTCTCTCCGACCTCCAGTTCGGTGACGGAGTACAGGTGGATTTTACCATCGGGGATGACAGCACGCTCTCCGCCGTTAAGGTAGTGATCAAGGATAAGTTCCCCCGTCCTGGTGAACAGATCCAGTTCACGGGAAAGATTGTCAGCACGGACGGCAGCACGATCCTGGTCAGTGCTATTTCTCCGGAAAGGCCGGCTATCGAGCTCCGGGTCAGCATTCTCAGCGGGACTGTTATCCGGAGTCTCGACGGGCTTGAGCTTGCTCTCGGCGATTTGAGTGCCGGAGACATACTAGATGTCCAAGGGCTGATTTCCAAGGACCAGCAGGGAATCCTGGTCGCGGCGATAAAAATAACTTACAGCCAGGGAAGTTTTTTAAAGCTTCGCGGCAAGGTTATCGCCGTGCGGGAGGGTGGTTTTGACCTGGAAACCAGAAGCCCTGATCAAAAAGTTTTTGTCCTGCAAGTAATTCTGGATGTAGCGACCAAGATCCTCCGCGAGGATACCAGGGAACCTCTAAGCAAGGATGCGATAGTAAAGAACATCTCAGTCGGGGTGGAAGGCAAGATCCTCGAAGGCAACCGGATGCAGGCCAAAAGTGTCCTTGTACCTCCTCCGGCTTGCAGCCTCTTCCAGGGGCGGGTAGTCTCAATCGAAGACAGTGTATTTGTTATTGAGACCAAACGCCCTGAAGAAAATATATTCATCAAGGTCAGGATACAGACAGGCGGGTTTACCAGTTGGTTTACAGACGATAACAGGGGCAATATCGAACCTGCGGATGCAGCACAGCTTGGAGTCGATGACTTTGTCAGAGTTGCCGGCATCTCCACCGAGGTGCTGACTGCAAAGGCAGACACGGTCTGGATTGTAGCAACAGAAGATCTGGCTGTTATGGAATTCCCGATCCTGGAAGGACAGGTTGCAGGTTCGGTTTTCACTTTCAAGATTGAAATCCCCGGACCCTCCCCGGATGAGCCTCCTGCAAAGGCTGAAGGCAGACTGGATATCTCTCCTGATTTCAAACGGCTTGCCGGAAAGCTCGTTATTCAGAACGAACCGGACAAGCCAAAATCAATCGTTCTGAGCAAAGTTCAAGGCGAAGCCAATAAACTCACCGGCCTCTGGAGCGGTGTGTGGACAGAAGAGGACGGAACAGGAGGGCCGATCACGGCTGATTTGATCCAGGCCGGCGCCGCAGTTACAGGCCGCCTGGTCCGCAGCGGTGCTGTCGAGCCGGGAGAAGGGCCGCAGGTCGGAGACCAGACCACTCTGCGAGGTGAAGTTACCAATATCAGTGGTAATGTAATGCTGGTCACTTTCCCCAATGAGCTGAACCAGCTTGTCAGCAAACCCGTACTCGTTCTCCAGGGCGTGAAAATAGAAGATATCCAGGGCAATATTCTGCAAGTTCCTGTTGACTCGCTGTTTAACCTTAAAGTTGCAGTGACCGGAGTTATCCAGGCCGATCTGAGTCTGCTGGCCAGCCGCATTGTTCTTGAGCGCTCGATTACCGGCCTGGAACCCTCAGCCGTTCTGCCGATTATCGCGAGCGGCAAGTGGGATCTGTCCACCCGCACTGTCACATTCGCCCTGGAGGCGAAATATTTCGATGAGCAGGCCACAGGCCTGGTGACATTCAATACCCGGCTTTCGCAAGACGGCAGCAGCCTGAGCGGCGAGGGAGCCGCCGAAAACCTGACTAATTCATCCCTGTCCGCATCTTCCTCTGCATATAAAGCAGACCTCAAGCGCGTGAGCGGCGCACCTGATTCACCCTCCGGGGCCTGGACCGGAGGCGTGAGCGCAGAAATCAGCGGCCTCACGAAGATCTGGCCGCTGTTTCTGGACCTGAAACTCCAGGATGGCTCGCTTGTTGGTAACTACGAGATTGGCGAAGGCCGCTTTAAAGCCGCGGAAATCGTAACCCAGAACCGTCCCCCGCTGATCGCTGAGTTTGGCGAAATTACAGCCAAGGAAGGAGAGAAGATTTCCATCCCCGTATCAGCAGAAGATCCCGAGGGCGATGCAATCACTCTCTCTATTTCGGGCCTGCCAATTCCGGGCTCCTCTTTTACGGATAACGGGAACGGGACCGGGACTTATACATTGATTGTTCCGCGGCTGAGCCCGGGAAAAGAAGAGCTAATCGTCACCATTGTCGCTGTTGATTCAAAGGGCGCCGGTATCTCCCGTGTCCTGCGGATCAAGGTCCAGAGAGTCAATCAGCCGCCTGTGATCGGCGAGATACCGCAGCCTCTCATTCTCCGCGAAGGAGCTCCGTTTGCCTTTACTATCCCGGCCAAAGACCCGGATGGGGAGCGCTTGACTTTCGAGGTCCAGGGGCTGCCTGCAAAAGCTGTTCTTGTCCAGAATGTCATCAGCTATACCCCGCCTTTCGGAAGCGCTGGAGAATACACTGTCACTGTGACTGTAAAAGACCCCGGCGGAGAAAAAGCCAGCAAGACTTTCAGCATCAAGGTCGAAGGTGTCAACAGGCCTCCCCGCTTTATCAAGCCTCCGCTCATCGAGGGCCAGCCCGGCGCTCCTATTACCCTGACTCTTCAGGCAGTCGACCCCGATCCGGGCGATGTTCTCACCTACTCGGTGCTGGTGATCTCCAATGAGCAGGTGCTGCCGAAGGGTGCGATTTTCGACCCGTCAACCGCCCAACTAAACTGGACGCCGACATCGAATCAGGTTGGGCCGTTCAAAGCCGGTTTTGTGGTTAGTGACAGCAAAAACGCCCGGGATATGGTGCTGGTAAACTTCTTTATCGGCCAGGGGCATCTGCCGCCGAGTCTGCAGGTGCTAGACTCAACAGCCGTAAACCAGGGAGAGAGGCTTGAGTTCACAGCCTCAGGGCAGAGCTCGGACAACCGGCCTCTGCGATTCTACGCCAGAGGGCTGCCTCGCGGCGCCGCTTTCGATCCGAACTCCAAAACTTTCAAATGGACACCGGATTACTTCCAGCAAGGCAACTATAAAGTGGTTCTCGGTGTGGGTGACGGGAGCTTCCGGACCGAAAAAGATGTAACCATTACAGTGAATCCTGTCAAGCTGACACCGGTCATTGAAAAGCCTGCAGACTATTCAGTGGAAGAAGGAAAGCTGCTGAGCTTCCGCGTATTCGGATACTATCCCAACGGAAGGAGAGTGGTTTTCGATAAGCCCGGCTCCCTGCCGGCAAACTCGGCTTTCGATCCGGTCACCGGGATGTTCCGCTTTCTGCCGGGCTACGAACAGGCGGGAGCTTACGGGCTGACTTTCTCCGTGACCGGGGAGGACGGCACTGTCAGCTCGGTGTCCAATACAGTCACTGTACTCAATCTCAACCGCCCTCCGAAACTGGCCAGGCTGAGTAACGTGTTGACACAAGTCAACGGAAGTGTCTCTTTCCAGGTGCAGGCCACTGATCCGGATTCGAATGATGTGCTTACCTATTCGGCAGTCAAGCTTCCGGAAGGCGCCGCTTTTGACCATACTGCCGACCCGCCCGCTTTCAGCTGGACTCCGGGCGCTGAGGGCAATTTCAGCGTCACTTTCACGGTCTCCGACGCCAGCCAGGCCAGCGACCGCCGGACAGTGTATATCACTGTGGGCACGGCAAACCAGCCCCCGGTACTGGGTGAAATCGGCAAGCTGACTATCTCGGAAGGCGATACGCTCAATCTGACTGTCTCTGCCTCTGATCCGGAAGGCGATCAGGTAGCGGTATTTGTCAACCCGCTGCCTGAAAACGCCTCTTTTGACAACAATAACAACACATTTACTTTCCAGCCGGCATTTGACCAGGCTGGAACCTATTACCTGAATTTTGTTGCCTCGGATGGTGAGCTCACCGATGAAGAACAGGTCGGAATCGAAGTGCTCGATGTTTCTCTCCCGCCGACAATTTCGGTGACCGCAAGCTGGTCGATCCAGGAAGGCGATACCCTGGACTTTACAGTGCAGGCCCGCGACATTACCGGAGTGCAGCTCGAAGTAATTTCCAGCTCCCTGCCTGATGGAGCCGATCTTGACGAGGCAAGCGGAAAGTTCTTCTGGTCGCCTGATTATGACCAGGCCGGTGAATACCAGGTCACCTTTATTGCCAGCGACGGCGCCCAGTCCGCGCAAAAGGATGTCGTGATCACGGTCACAGACCGCAACAGGTCCCCGAAGATTTTCGAGATCGCCGACCAGGAGGTGAAAGAAGGCGAGCTGATCAGTTTCGAGATCACCACTACAGATCTGGACGGCGATCCGGTGACAATTGCTATCGATTCCACTGAAACCCCTTACATAGAATCCGTGGACATACGCAACAACAGTGTCTTTGTATTCAATACCGACCTGCTGCCCAAAGAGATCCAGATCCCCTCGGCGGTCTTCACCGTGACTGCCGACGACGGCCGGGGAGGCACGGACAGGAGGTCTATCGCCTTCAAGATTATCCGCGAGGCCGAGGTCGACGTCCCTTCGATTGAACCGTCGGCGATTCTGAGCGCGGCCTCTTTCGATTACCAGTTCCCAGGCACGGGTCTCAGGGTGAATATCACCAACAAGGGAGCCTCCGCAGTCAGCGGCTCAATTACCGGCATCGAGGTATCGGGTACCCCAGGCACAGGTGAACAAGCAGCCGGAGCTCAGCTTGTCTCGGCCAGGTACCCTTATCTGTCAAAGTCCAAGGATAAGGTGGTTGTCCAGACGTTCTTGTGCGGGGATGGCAGTTCAGGCGGTGATTTCTACGGGATCCGGCGCGGCTGGGGATTCGATCTCACCGCTCTCCAGACCGACCTGACAACATTGAAGTTCGATATCACCCTGACCTATGAAGACCGCGACATCCCGGCCCGGGATATATTGGAGTTCACCGAATCGGCGCTCTCCATGTTCGGCCTGGTTCTCGATGCTGACGGCGACTTTGTCCAGCCGCCGGTGATGCTGCCCACAACTCTCGATACTGTCGCCAACACAGCCGCAGCCGAGGTGGATTTATCGCTCTATACCGATATCACACTCGGGGTCATACTCGATCTGGCCGCACCGGAAATTTCGGGCACAGCACAGCTCGAGAACACCACTGACGAATTGGGACCTTACAAGGTCACTGCTGCTATTGTCGACAAAACCCTTCGTTCGGCAAAGCTTTACTATGCATTGGAAGGCCAGCAGTTCACTCCGGTCAATATGACCCTGGTTCCAGGCAAGATCAACCAGTACACCGCCAGCATACCGGGACAAACAGAGGGCTCGTCAGTGGTGTATTATATCGAGGCCGGAGATTCGCTCCACACTGTCACTGACCCGCTGAACGCACCACAGAACACTTACCGCTTTGCGATTCTCATTGACGGTGTTGAATCTGTGAGGTCGGGCGATATGAATAACAACGGCAATGTGGATATATTCGATCTGCTAGAAATGCTCAAAACGCTCGGCGGCAGCAGCCAGGCAACCGGCGTTTCGGATGTGGATGGAAGCGGCAAGACAGACATTTTCGATCTCTTGGAACTTCTGAAAATTCTCGCTGAATAAGCCGCGGGTAAGAATAGAGCAGGCAAAAAGGGATGGCGTAAGAATCGATGCGCCATCCCTTTTATAATTTAAATCAGGCTGTTATCCGCCTGTTACAATTTCTCAGCTTTAACACTGCCTTCAGCATGGGTAACATAAAACTGGGGAGTAAGGCCGGTACTTCTGGCATAGAGGTTACCGACCTTCTGCTGGAACTCCTCGACCCGGTTGCGCATAACGAGATTTAGCGTGCAGCCGCCAAAACCAGCACCAGTCATCCGGGAGCCGAGCACTCCAGGCACCATCCTGGCAAGCTCTACCAGCAAGTCAAGCTCTTTACTTGAGACCTCGTAATCATTTTTGCAGCTTTCGTGGCTCAGATTCATCAGTTCTCCGAAAAATGTAATGTCCGGCTTTTTCAGAGCCTCCACAGCTTGCAGCACCCTTTTATTTTCGGTAATCACGTGACGGCATCGGCGAAAAATCACAGGGTCCATCTTCTCCCGGTTGACAACAAGCAGATCTTCGGTCACATCTCTTAAGCTGCGCAGAGACTTGTTAATTGATGAAAAAAAGAGCCTGCCGCGCTGGCATTGTTTCTGACGCAGGTGGTATTCGGTTGCGCCGAGCCCGCGTTTGACCCCGCTGTAAGCGATAACAAACACCATTTCGTCACTCGGAATGGGAACCAGCTCGTAATCAAGGCTGCGGCAGTCAAGAAACAAGCCGTGGTTTTTACGCCCCATCCGAATGACAAACTGGTCCATGATACCGCAGCCTACTCCTACAAATTGATTCTCGGCCCTTCGGCAGAGCTTTATCTGCTCCAAAGGATCGAGAACGAAATCAAACATCCTGGCACATGCCTCACTCACTGCCATCTCAAGCGAAGCCGAGCTGCTCAGACCGCTGCCGATAGGAATATTGCCGCCGATGACCCCGTTGAAACCTTCCACGGGGTAATCGCGTTTAATCAGTTCGCTCAGAACTCCTTTTACATAGTCCGACCAGTGGCGGGTGCGCTTCAGTGCGTTCAGCTCAAACTCTACAACTTCATCAAAATTCCATGAATATATCTTGACCCTGCCGCTTCCGTTTCTGGAAACATAAAAACGGATCCGGGACTTGATTGTCGCCGGGAAAACAAAACCATCATTGTAATCCGTGTGTTCCCCAATAATATTGACCCGTCCTGGAGACTTAACCACCAGCTCTGCAGACGAGCCGAAAATTTCCTCGAATTTATCACGTTCCAGAATAGATTGACTTCTTATTGCCATGGTCTTTCCACAGGATGATAAGATTTTAAAAGCAAAGAAATATATCTCAGCAAACAAGCATTCTGAGTCCAGCGATCCCTTTGCAATCCGGTCAAATAAAATTATATCTTAAATTAGGAAAATTTTGTTTGAAAATCAACCTCTAATTTTACCCCCCGGAATTTAAATTCCCGGTATGGCAATCTGCTAATTGGATAATAAAAAAAACGCCCTTTCCCACTCGAGCTGCGGGAAAGGGCAATGAATCGACCAGCCAGATTCCTCTGACGTACTCAAGATATTTTTCTTGTCATGGACTGAGAGAACTCATTCAAAAAAGATATAAAGTACAAGCAGCACCTCAAAAGAGAACAAAAAACCGGCTCCGGTCACCATTTCCAGAAAACGCCAAAATCCTTTTTTTCTGAACATCTGTGCTCCCTCCCTGGATAATATATAAAAAATTGGATTATTTTTTGATTTGCTTTGAAGTAAAGCATTATCTATGCCAGGATATCCTATAGCTTAATGCTTTAAAATACAATCACTTATCCGGATAAGACGTACTATTTCTCTCCCCTTGACGATCCGAATATGGAAATTCCTTCCCCATACAGCATGAATAATTTCCACTGCGGAATGTGAAAAATTAACCCGTATTTCCAAAAATCCCATGGACCCTTTGTTTGAAAGCTCTCCAGGCACTTTCAAAATGAACTACCTCGCAGCAAGCTGCGAGATATCTATCCGGAATTCGATTTATGAAATTAATGCGACATTTTCAACCCCCATAGAGGGCACGGCATGCCGTGCCCCTACGGCTAACATCAGCGACAGGCTACCCCGAAGCAGAGTTTCGGGGAATTCTTTTCGATTAAAGTTCCTCAGGCGCAATCAACGGTATTTGACAGATAATGTCAAGCGCCGAAATAGCTTAAAATCACTCTTCCCAAACAAAAACCCCCTCTCGGGGGTTTTTAACCCAAAAAGAAGCCGGAATAACTCTGCTCAGCCAATCAAATAACAGGGCGTAAACACTCTTCCTATGCTCCGATACCCGCAACCAGCAGAGTCAGCGCGATGACCAGAATTGTCCCGAATAACCCGAACAGGAAGCCGACCAGGTCTTCCTTGTCCCATTTGCCGAACTCGAACTGGGAGTTGGGGAAAATTTTCCTGTGCTCAAAACGATCCGGGCTGGCATAGGAGAGCTCGACCTCTCGACGATCCTCTTCGAGGTCTGGCTTGACCGGGGTTTTCATGCGTACATAAAAACGGTCGAGCACCTGTTTGTCCACGGACTTTGTGAACAGGGAGATAATGATCATCAAAAGGATCGGCAAGAGAATACGGAAAGGCAGGCGCAGGGTTTCGATCATTGGATTGGGAAGTGAAGCCAGATCAAAACCCAGCATAGTCAAAAACGCCATTTCAAAGTTGAAAAAACCCTGTCCGGCCCGTGTCCCGCCATCTTTCACTTTTATCCCCTTGGTCCAATAGATTGCTTTTGAAGGGGGTTTGGTGGTGATCTCGATGGTCTCTCCCAAACGCAAAGGTTTCGGCAACGGCCCCGGGGCCAAGCCTGCGGCGTCAAGTTCCCGCCACCTTTCGATTTCTTTGTCCCGGCGATAGATGTCCAATTCTTTGGCCTCGTAGCTGCGAACAACCTCTTTAGTCTGGTTGACCGCCAGGTACTGTTCGTTCAGGCGAAGGGATGGATAGACAACTGGCAGGAAAATAGGGATTATGAAAAAGAGAAAAGCGCTGCTAATCACTGTCACCCAGGCGGCCATCCAGCTTGCCCTTCGCCAGAACATGGCCACCCATACCGTGGCGGCGAAAATAATCGGCAGCTCCCAGGCCACTTTAAGCTGGTCAAAGACATCATAGTAATAAATCGAGAAAAACACTCCCCCTGCAATAGCAAGGGCACTGCTGAGCCGTCCCATAAAAATATAGTGCGCTTCGCTGCGGCCGGGTTTCAGCCAGTTGTATAGATTGCGTACCAGGAGGCTGGAGGCTACAAGTATGTAGCAGCTTGCACTGGACATCAAAGCCGCCATAAGAGCGCTGACCATCAGACCCACAAGACCGAAGCCCACCGGGCCCAGCAGGTCCAAAGTGGCCTGCCCCCAGACCAGATCCGGGTCGGCTATCTGGTTGGCGTAAAGGGTAAGCGCGATCAGCCCGGTCAGAGCCCACAGGATTGTCAGAAAACGCTTGATAAAATTGCCCACCATAATCCCCACCCTGGCACTAAGCTCATCACGGGCCGATCCTCCGCCGACCACTATCATGTGCGGCTGCACTACAATCCCCACGAGGTTAATCGTTGTCACAGCCAGCAGATAATACCAGGTGAAATCGCTGGCATAGGGCGAGCCCAGGATGTCAAAAAATTCCTCCGGCACCTTTTGGTGCATGATACTGAAACCATCCATTATACCTGAACCGCCGTGGCGCAGACTTATCTGGTAGAGCCCGAAAGGAACCAGAATAAAAGAGAGAATGATGATGAAGATTCCCTGGATGAAGTCGGTGAGATAGGCGGCCATCAAACCCCCGGCCCAACTGTAAATGAGCACTACCAGACCGATAAACACAATAACGGACGGGCCGCTCAGATGACTGAATTCCCCCCTCGGATTAAGCTCGCGCAAATGTTCCAGCTCCTCCTGTTCGGCTGTGGTGAGCAGCTTGTAATCCCGGCTTTCCAGTCCCTTCATCCGCGTAAACATTTCGAGCTCCCGAGACTCCTTCACAGTCAATTCTTCAGCAGGCTTGGGAGTGAGAGCGACAATGGTTTTCGAGGCTGCGGAAAAACCGACACTCAACCAGACAATGAAGAAAAACAGGCCGAATACTGCATACATCGCCCCCATGGAACGGCTCTGGAAACGCTCCACAAAAAAATCTCCCATTGTCATCATCCGGTAGCGCCTGTACCACAGGCCGATAAACCAATAGAATGGGGTACAAAAAAGGTAGTTGAGCACTGTCCAGATACCGGAGAGTCCTCCAGTAAAAGTGTTGCGGGCAGTGCCGACAGGGCTGTCAGTCGAGGTGCCGGAGCCGAACATGGCAAAAACCTGCAGGAGTTTGCCAAAAGCCCTGCCACCCATGAAAAAATCCTCCTGGCTCTTTATCTTTTTCATGGACCAGTAGCCAATACCAATCATTGCTCCTATGTACAGCACGATGACTAACAGATCGGCTATCGAGAGCCCTAACATAGTACCTTCCTTGTGGAGGTGTCGAATCCTGGGACCTGCCGGTGACAGAATATCTTTACAAGATTGCCAATCAAAATAAAGTCTCTCTCCGGGAGTGTCAATTTCCAATTTTCGGCAATTACCCGGAATCAGAACTTGTCAGCCGGCGATTCAGCAAAACTATGCCAAATGCCGTGCAGGCTGGAAGAGTGAAAATCCTGAAACCGGTTTAGAAATAAAGAAAACCCATCATTGGCGCGGGAAGGCCAGTCGATGGGTTCAGGCTCATAAGGGCCCGGTTCCAAAATTGACTATTTTAAAAACATGGACAATAAATGCCCTGACGGCTGAGAATTTATCGGCCGTCTGCCAGTTCAAACCTGTTTTGAGCTGTTGGAGGGATTTCAAAAATGTACGATCGTGAAAATATCGACGTCTTTCAGACGGCCCCGCCCTTTCAGAAAATCGAGCTCTATCAGGAAGGCCACTCCTATCAGCTCAGCGCCCTGGTCACGGATCAGCTTGCAGGTGGCCTGAGCCGTACCCCCTGTGGCGAGCAGATCATCTACCAGAAGAACGCGGTCCCCTGGACCCAGAGCATCCTTATGCATCTGGACACTGTCCGTACCGTATTCCAGAGCATAAGAAATCGAAACGGTTTCAGCAGGCAGTTTTCCAGGCTTGCGAATCGGGATCAGGCCGGCTTTTAAACGGTAAGCCAGGGCCGAGGCAAACAGATACCCCCGCGCCTCGATAGCAGCGACTTTCTCCACGGTTTCATCCTTGTAACGCTGGTAAAAAATATCGATCACCTCGGCGAACAGGTCGGCCTTTTTAATCAGTGTGGTAATGTCTTTAAAAAGGATCCCCTTTTTAGGAAAATCAGGCACATCACGGATCGCTCCGGCAAGATGTTCGTAATTCGGCATTGTTGCTCCCTTTTTCCGGGCTGAGTTTAAGAAATCATTACAGTCTATCCAGTTTCGGCAGCAGGTTGAATGGATCGAATGGCTGACCGTGCTTTCTGGCTTCAAAATGCAAATGGCTTCCGGTGACCCGGCCGGTAGCGCCCATCAAGGCTACCACCTGGCCCCGGTTTACCCTGTTGCCCTGCTTGATTAAAAGCCTCGAGCAGTGGCCGTAATAAGTAGTCAATCCTTTGCCGTGCTCGATAATTAAAAGCAGTCCATAACCTTGCCTGCTGCCGGTAAAAATCACTTTCCCCGCACCTGCAGCATATATCGGTGTCCCTTCTGTCCCATCGATATCCACGCCGGTATGGAAACCAGTCATCCCGGTTATCGGGTCCTTTCGCCTGCCGAATGATGAGACTATCCGGGCCGTGGTGGCTATCGGAAGCGGCCAGACCAGCCGGTAGTCAGTATTATCAAACTCGACAGGCCTCGATACAGGCTCTCTGGCTTGTCGGGCGGCGCAGCCCGGAAATAAAATCAAGCATAACACCAGCCAGGGCAAAGCATTCGATCCCCTGTCTATTCCGGACCGGTAGTTCTGGGAAAAAGTGATCATATTGCTTGCTTAAGGCGACTTTTCTGCCGGCTGCACGAAAATAAAAGTCTGGCAGAGGGTTTTTATTTTGACTATTGCCAATTCCAGCCTGGTATAGAAACCAGCAGGCGACATATTTTCCTGAAAAATTTATCCGGATACCCGGATTAAAAACTCAAGAATTTACAAAGGCGCAAAAATCAACGAGTACGGTTTTTCATCACTCAGTACTTGATGCCGAAAGACCGAAAATTGCCCTGCGGATTTTCCACATATGACTTGACATTCAGGATAAGTGCATAGCCCGGGCCCCTGACGGCCTCCTCTATAAAAGACTCGACCGCCCATTTTTCCCCCTCAGCAACGATCTCTACATCCTCATCAGGCAAATTTCTCACATACCCTGTAACGGGATAATTTGCAGCCAAGCGGCAGGTAAAATATCGAAAGCCCACTCCCTGGACTCTACCGCTTACAATCACTCTTTTCCGGTATTTCGCCGCCATAATCTCCCCGGCACTTGATTGCAGACACCTAAGGGTTCAGGCCCAGAAAATATAAACACAAAATATAGAGTTCTTCCCTGGGCCAGTCAAGTTGAAGATAACAAAGAATGTTTTTGTAATTTTTGTTCCTGATAGCATTTGAAGTTTAAATTTTTTAATCCATGTTTCTATTAATTTTTTTGGTCTGAATTATTTATCGGCCCTAATGTCCGTTTACAGCCACAAAATAAATTATAATCTCCCGGATTCAATAGTATTTTTAGAGCTAATAATGCTATTATTGAATCATCCGGCCCATTTGCTGTTAATGATTAACTTCCCAATAAAGAGCACATGTTTCGTTATTTTTTTTCTCTTCCGAGCCCGGTTGATATACATCTTTTCTGCTTTTAATTTATACTCCAGATTTTTTCTGCATAATTACTTTGCTATTTTATCACTGATTATTTATTTTAATCTACTATATCATTTATTACAAATTATTTTTAATTCTTTTTTAATTTATTATTTTGTGTAAAGATATTTTCGTTTCGTTTTACTAATTATTTTCTTGTATTTTACTTCATATGCAAAATACTTTAATTAATGCATATCTACATTATTTAATATTCAATTTATTTTCTGCAACGTTTTTATGTAATATTTCTTTAACTCCGATTATTTTAAGATGTTTCCTTTAGAACACGATAAAAAAACTCTTAAAAATTGATCCTACCCTTATGAATTGATAAAAACTCTTGACAAATCATATTCAATATTATTAAAATTCATTTAAAGATTAAAGTTTTGGGCTTAAACCCAGACGATGTGTTTTTCAGCCGCGGCCGCCTCTGCTTAGACATAACTCTTAGAGTTCTATCAGGCATTTTATAAACCATCTGTCTGTGTTTGCCCCATGTTTTTCGAGGCTAGCGCGGTATTGTTTCTATTCTTCCCGGTTTTTGATGTGAATTACTTTAATATTAGGAAACATGAGCCATGACTACAGCACTGGATCAGAAAAAGATTATTGGTGAAAACATCAAGGCCTCAAGAAAAATTAAAGGACTGTCACAACGTGCACTTGCCGAGAAACTTGGAATAGCATTTCAAAATTTAAGCGTTTGGGAAAACGGCAAAGGCGCTCCATCGGCTAAATATCTGATGAAGCTGGCCGAAATTCTTGAAATAAGTCTAGATCAATTGACCTCACCTGCGGGATTTATCACCAGCCCCGACCGGGATAAAGACAGACTGTTTTTTGGCGGTTTCCGTCCCGGCGCAAGTGTCCCTGCCGATCAGCTTTTATCCGAGCTTCAAAAACTGATCACAAAAGAATTACCCCAACTCGTTCAGCGGGAATTGTCCGAGAATCATTCTCTCAAGCTGATAATCGCTTACCTTGAGGAAATCTTGAGTTTTATGAGGTCCGGTTCTCCGGAAAGGGCTCAGTTAAGGCGAGTAGCCGAAAGTCAGACATACCAGACTTATACCCGCACATCGACCCGGATCCCTCTGCCACCGGTTGATTTATCCATGGAAGAACGTATCAAATGGGAGCGCAATGCGGCAGTACTTTTGAAATGGACACAAACGTCGCAATCTTTCTGGGTCCCGAACTGGGTAATGGAAAAGTACTGCCGGGAAGTGGAACCCACTCGCTATGGAGAAAATCTCGAAGATGTAGCCGATGTTATCAAAGGCTATCTTGATAAGGCCAAAAATAGTTGATGAAGGCCTTGTTCGAATTATCTGACAACTGAACTTTTACGCCAGGAATCTTACCGATTTTCCCGGAAGAAAAACACAGTTCCAATAAATATCCTTGATTCGAGTGCCCGGTCCAATCGACCGGGCATTCGCTTTTCCAGCCTCTTTATCAATTTCCTTGATTTTTTCCCACTCTGCGGCTATTTCTTTAGCGGACCCGCTTTGGCCTATAATCCGCCATGGGCTCCTTTTTTAGGAAGACGAAGGTTCGGCGTGCCCTCCCAAAGCGGGCTTTTGTCATTCAGATAATCAATCCTGGCGATAAAAGCGTTGTTGATATCTTAATAAGCATCCATGATTCCACTAGAGATCAGGATGTAGTCTCTCAATGTCCAGAAAAAAAAGCAAGTACCTGCGAGGATCAAACCGACAGACACAGATCGATGCTATCCTGGCCAGTCTTGCCGGGGAGCGCAATTATAACTTTGACCATCTGCGAAGCGATGAAAAGCTGCTGGCTCCCCGAACCCTTTCAGTCTCCGCCAATCGTGAACTTTTCAACCACCTGGCAGCCCGCGATTATTTATATCTTAAAAATCTCCCAATTCTAGCCGCCGCGCAGATTCTTCCTCTGCTCCTGCCTCAATCTGTATGGGGCAGAGCTCAAAACGGTCATGGAATGTTCTGCGATGACCAGGGAAGGGCGCTCACTTTTCCGGATGCGACCATTGAAGATGTGATTCTGGGCCTGGGCTCAGAAGAGCTCGGAATGCAGAATCGACTGGTCAAAATCCAGAGACAAAAGCTGCTTGAAAATTTTGAGTATTTCCTCTTAAGCTCTCTCGGAAAAGAGCGAATAGTATTTGGAAGCGTCGGTGACGAAGACGACTGTCCTTTTGGCATATCTTTTCTCGAGGGTGTATCTGTAGATGCGCATGCTTTTTTCAAGGGATTCGTGCTTGGCGGCCTGATGGACAACTGGAAAGATCGCCGGCGCACTGTCAAGCATTTCAGCGTAACTTTGCGCGGCGAGCCGTTAATTCTCGGGGGCGGAGAATCTCTTTTGGTGAATCGGGAAAGATTTTTTCAGGTCGGCCTGAACGAACAACTTGCTGCCGACAAAATCTTTACTAATCAAGAGCTTGGCAAACTGCGGGAACTGGAGGTCATCGTTCCGGAAGAAGCTAACCGCAAACGGCCAAAACCTGTCGGCACTTTTTTCCGGAGGATGGCAGGCCCGGGCGTCAGCGATGACGCGGCCATAGTATATATCGGCAAAACTTATGGAGTGGACGCCATGTTCGGGGTCCTGCTCGCCGATGCCGCAGACACTTATGACAAGTTCGTGGATACTTACTGCGAAGGCGGTTACGATGAAAAGCTGGTATGGATGATTTCAAACCGGCTTAAAACAGATCAAAAGCTGGTAACCGAGGAAGAAATCCGCCGGATGATCTATTTCAGCGCCAAGGCCAACTACCCGCCCCTGGATATATCGAGCAGCCACCGCA
>DATKXY010000017.1:0-2953 GCA_035528795.1 archaeon
CGCTTGGAGACTCCGGCTGGCGCGGTTTGCCCGTACGTCTCCCCGGACGGGAAATTCTTCTTTTTCCTGAAGTTCGACCGGGGCACCTTCGGCGTCTATTGGATGGACGCGTCCGGACTGGGATTGAACGAGGCGGGCCGGTTGTCAAGATATCAGACCGCCGAGGTACGCAGTACGCCGTGACGCCCTGCCCGCGCGGCTGGGCCGCGAATGTCCTGCAGAGCGAATAGTCAACAGTTGGCTGTATCAACTTAAACCATGGAAGGGGATTCGGCTCGCCTTGGATCGTCAAAGACCTTATCGGAGACGCCAATTACCCGTAATCCTGGATGCGCTACTGGGCCGCGAGGCCGGGAAACCCCCACTGATACTATGTCGGACTACGGATTCAAAGATCAGGGGTTCGAATCCTCCCGGGCACAACACGTTTCCCACTGATTTTAAGGGACCTCATCCCTGAAAACTGGTCCAGCCAAAAGTGGAGTTTTTTGGCCTTGTATTCTGCTTGAGAACTTATCAACGAACTGCCTTGGCGTCAAGTCTCCAAGTGAACTGTGCGGCCGGAACTCATTGTAATCCTTTCGCCACTTCTCGATCTTCTCCCGGGCGTCTTCCATCGACAGGAACCAGTTGACGTTCAGGCATTCGTCCCGGAACGTTCCGTTGAACGACTCGATCATCGCGTTATCCATAGGTTTACCGGGCCTCGAGAAATCCATCGTGACCCCATTTTCGTAAGCCCACTTGTCCAAAACCCTGGAAATAAATTCGCTCTCGTTGTCGCATTGGATGCGGTCCGGAGCGCCCCGCTCCTTCGCCAGCCGCTCGATGACCGCCGCGACTTCGGCGCCCGTCATGCTTTGGCCGGCCTCGATCGCCAGGCACTCCCGACTATAATTATCGACTATCGTTAAGGCCCGGAACCGGTGGCCGTCAAAGAGGCTGTCGATGACAAAATCCATGCTCCAGTAGGCGTTCAGACACTCGGCTACAGGCCGCGCCATCCGCCGGCTTCCGGTGACATGCCGGCGAGGCCGCTTCCGCCTCAGGTTCAGCCCCTCCTCGCAATAAATCCGGTAGGTCCGCTTATGATTGACGCGCCAGCCCTCGCGCCGAAGAACAACATGGACCCGCCGATACCCGTACCGAACCCGCGTCTCGGCGATCTCCAGGATCCTCATCCGAAGGGCCCGGTCGTCTCTGCGCTGCGAGCGATACCGATGGGATGAGCGGCAGATCCCAATGACCCGGCAGGCCCGCCGTTCGCTCACCCAATAGGCCTCCTCGAGATGTCCCACCCGCTCCCGCTTCTGGGCTGGCTTCAGAATTTTTTTGAGAGGACATCCTGCAACATCTGCTTGTCGAGCGTCAGGTCCGCCACTAGGGGCTTTAGCTGCCGGTTTTCCTCCTCAAGCTGTCTCAAGCGACGGAGCTCCGAGACCCCGAGGCCCCCGTACTTCTTCTTCCAGCGGAAAAACGGCTGTTCCGCAGTGCCCATCTTCCGGCAGACCTCGGGCACCCGAGTGTCCGACTCCGCCTGCCGCAGGGCAAAAGCGATCTGCTCTTCGGTGAACTTCGACTTCTTCATCCGCAAAACCTCCTTCAAGAGATTTTGCCAGAAAACTCACATTAAGGGTGGACCATTTTTAAGGGATGAGGTCCCTGCAAAATCTTAACACATCGGGTGGACCGACATGAGGGGGGCGGGTCAAATTTTTTTAAACATAAATTTTCCAGCTGGCTTGATTAGATTTTACAAAAAAGGCCTGATTTCTTTCCTGGAGGATTTTAAGTCTCTTGAGCTCGTGTGCTGTCATTTTTCTAACTCACTGAAAATTCTTGAGGTGCGGAGGATTTCAAAGATTGCAACTTTGCCGTGTTACAGCTGTGCAAGAGATCCTTGTTTTTTTGATAAAGGAAATTGGTATTATCCCATTTATAACACCTGCTACCTATACAACCTGCAAGCTTATTGTTCTGGTAGACCTGGACAACCTCGCACCTATTTGGACAATCAGTACACTGAAAATGGCGCACATCATATCTTGCGCTGATGATAGCATCAAATCCGCTAAATTTCGTCTTATCTGGCGCCTCTTCTATAGCCATCATGGCAATCCCAATGGCACCCATCAAGGCACATTGTTCAGGGACAATAACTGGATAACCCAGTTCTTCCTCAAGTGCCCTGACTAAAGCTTTGTTCTGTGCTGTTGCTCCTTGAAAAATATAGGGTGGCTCTAATATGTTTCCTTTACATATTGTAAGATAGTTTCTTATTAATGCTCTGCATACTCCCATCAGGATATCACTTTTCTTAACTCCTGTGTTTAGCTTATTGACAACAGCAGACTGACAAAATATCCCGCATTTTCCTGGCAGTTCTAATTGATTCTTACTTTGTGACGCTAATTCACCAACATCTTCAATGGCTATACCCATCCTGCTTGCAATCGCCTCTATCATTGCCCCCGTCCCACCCGCACAGATATTGTTCATATTGAAATTATTTAAAATAGCATCTTCAATTATCATCAACTTGCAGTCCTCACCTCCGATTTCAAAAATGGTTCTCACTTGGGGATAATACGCTAGTGCTGCTATAGAATGAGCCAGGACTTCTGTCTTGACCACATCTCCACCAACCAATACATTTGTGAATTTTCTTCCACTTCCCGTAATGCCACAAGCAGATATTTCTACATTCTTTTCTAATTTACCAAGGCACTCGATGACACTTTCTATAATCCCTTTATTTTTCACGTAGACTGAGTCAATTATATTGCTCTCTTTATCTAATAACACACACTTTACAGATGTACTTCCAACGTCAATTCCTAAATATGCATTTCTCATTTTTTTCTCCTTTTAATCATTTCTGCAAATGTTTCGATCCTAGTATCAAAATTTGCTTCACTGTTTGTTTCATCTACCATGAGGCGCAAGAGCGGAA
>DATKXY010000018.1:0-2028 GCA_035528795.1 archaeon
GGAGGGCACTTCCCGCACTACCATGATTGATAAAGAGACCCGGAAGAAACTGAAGCAGATTAAAAAAGGATAAGCCAACTGAAAAAGCAAATTAAAAAGATCGAGTTTCGTCCCTGCCACAACGATTCAGACCTGAAACAAAAAGATAAGGACATTAAAGCCCTTTATCTTTTTACTGACGAGCCGCCGCGGGGAAAATATCTTCCAGAACTCTTCCAGGCCTTATACCTCCCTCCTGGCTCTTGTGCCGGGCAACATGTTGCCTGAATAGCTTGAACAAATCAAACCGGCTTTTTAAACCCTGGCTGAAGCCCTCCTCCACAATCAACTCCTGAGAGATAAGATCCATTTGGTCCTTAAATATATCCTCTGGAAACTTTTGGCTCTCCTTGATTCTGTTGATGTAAAATTGCACAAAATTATCAATCTCCGCATCAACCATACTAATAGTTTCCATTGCCTTGGTTACATTGCCGTCTAATGCCTCGAGGACCGATTCAGGCACAACGTTCGTCTGCATGAACTTCAGCCTGTCAAGCTCATATATCATCACCTGGCGCCGCATGGAATAACCGAGCACCGATTCAGCAGTAAATAGAGCGCTCCGGATTATGGCCTTAACCGTTTCCGCTTGCTGGTCTGCGCGTGTCATCAGGTTCTTCTTGCTGTCTAATCTCATCACCAGCCCTGATGGCTTTTTATCCTCTTTAGCCTGGCGCCTTTTTGTGCCTGCTGTAATCCATTCCTTACCGAGGGTCTCGTAGCGACCCCGGGGAGTGACGATTGCTGACAGCACTACCCTGAACCCTAAATCGGTGCTGCGGAAAGCACCGTCTTCGAGGAAAAAGGGCATCTCTTCGCGTCGCCCCGGCATGATCTCAGCCGTCCTCCTTCGGTAGCTGCCTCCTTTAGCGATAAAGCCACCGGTTGCACCGTGTAGCCTGAAGCCCAATGAAAATCGAAATGGGTCCAGAACCATTTCTGCCGCATTTCCAGCAGTATCAAAAAGGCCCAGTGGATTAGAACACTTCGAGCCGATCCAGGACAGTTTTTCAGGTGGTTTAGCCGCTCCCGGCTCAGTGAATACGGCATAGTCGCCGTAAGGCTGGCCATTTAAAGGGAAAAACTCCTCCTGGTTTATCTGTGACTCACTTACCATATGTCCGCCACGAGCAGCGTATTCCCACTCTGCTTCGGTAGGGAGGCGTATATAACCAAAACGCCCGCCAGAAAAATGAGGTAGCGAGTCAAGTGAATTTTTCAGGAGCCACTCGGTATAGCGTCGAGTGAAATCGATGGCCTCGAACCACGAGATGCCGGTTTTCGGTCGCGGGTCATCAACTGTAAGGGATCCGTTTAAACCGGGACACTCATTGTCCATGACCGCCTTCCATTGAAAGTTGGAAATCTCGTACTTACCAATGAAATAGTAAAATCCTGTTGCCGTGTTGTCGTTGGGGTTGGGGCATCGACCATCACCCCTTTTGGTTAATGTGGCAAGTTTGGTTCTCCAAGTCTCAGGTAAATCCTGTAACGTGAAGGGTCCAGACACCGCTGCCTTGCGCCTGCCCTCCATAAAGCCATGGCTTCCGCGACCGCAGTCTACGCACCCGAGATCGAGCCTCAAATCTCCGAAAAACCCTTCAGCAGGAACACAGACGTGTCGCAGTACAAGTTTTCCACCACATGGCATCGGCAGTTCGATGTCTGTCTCTGAGGGATTGGGGTCCATTGTATTTTGTAACGTTGGAACAAGCCGGGACATGCCGCGTTGAGGGGTGGGACACTCCTTGGCGTGGACAGGCAAGGCCACGAGGGCCAGGGCTATGCCAATAACCAGAGCCGCAGTTGAAGAAAACCTCTGCTCCGCTGGGCTAAACATCGCGGATGACCTCTGAAGGTTCTATCTTTGCTACCCGAAAGGCGGCATAGGCCGAAGCCATTATCGACATGGCCACAGTAAAGCCCAGGGCAACTGTCAAGTGCCCCAGCGATAGCCGGCACACGTATTCACCCGCAGAAAGGTAT
>DATKXY010000019.1:0-28403 GCA_035528795.1 archaeon
CATGAATTCATAAATAGTGTAGCGTATTGTTTTAAACCAAATTACAAATTTAGTAAACGTAGTGGCGAGGCATGCCTCGCCCTGTTCGGGCGACCGCCGGTCGCCCCTACGAGTCCGCACAGCGTTGCTGGAAAAAATACGTCACCGTATTTTCGAGTTACAGTACTAGTCGCTTTTGCGGCCGTCTTTTTCTGTTCGGCTGCTGTATGCGCTCAGGAGACAACCAGGCCTGGGCCCAATATCCTCATTCTCACCGTGGACAGCTTCCGTCCCGACCGCCTGGGCTGCTATGGCTATGCGCGCGCCCTGACCCCGAATATCGACAGGCTCGCCCGGGAAGGGGTGCTGTTCAGTAAGGCTTACAGCACCGCAGCCTGGACCAATGCCTCGCTCGTGAGCATGCTCACCGGCCTCTATCCCGGGGTGCACGGGGTCGAGCGCCGGGGGCAAAGCGTGCCCGAGGCCCTGGTGACAGCGCTCGAGGTGCTGTCGAAGGCTGGCTATTACGTACCGGAGATAAATTATCTCTTTCCTATGCCCAACTACCGGAACCTCGGTTTCACGCCTGACTCATGCCGGGATGTCCCCAAATTCCTGGCCGCCTGCCGCGATACCACTTTTTTCGCCTGGTACCATTTCCATGGACCTCACCTGCCGTACAACCCCCCGGAAAAATTCCTGAAAAAGTTCCTCTCTGGCAAAAAGCCCTCCGGTAAAGCTGTCCAGGCTGTCCAGGCCAATATCCTCATGCCGCGCGGCGAGTTCCGTTTCAGCCCCGAGGAACAAAAGTTCGTCGGAGCTCTCTACGACGGGGAGGTAGCTGCTCAGGACGAAGAGCTCGGGCAGGTGCTCGAGGCTCTCGACAGTCTGGGTCTGCGCGAGCATACGATCGTGATTCTAAGCGCCGACCACGGGGAGGAGCTTTTTGACCACGGCTGGCTGGGGCATGCCTCGACCAGTTTCAGCGGGACCCTGTTCGAGGAGCTGATTCACATCCCGCTCATTGTGAGCTGGCCCGGCCGCCTGCCGGAAGGCAAGCGTGTGGAGGAGCTGGTCCAGGCAGTGGATCTGATACCGAATCTCTTCGAGCTGCTGGGTCTCGAGCTCAAAGTCCCCTGCCAGGGCAAGTCTTTTCTGGGCTTGATGAGGGGTGAAAAGGTGAAAGAAGGGGCCAGGCAGACAATCTTTTGCGAAACCAGTGTCTGCGGATACCAGTGCCCTGATTCTCTGGAGCCTGACTGGCTGCGCTGTGTCAGGACAGAGCGCTTCAAGCTGGTCGAGTCAATTGCGCCGGGAGAAAATCCGCGCTATGCTCTTTACGATCTCCAAACGGACCCGGGCGAACTGCACGATGCGGCCCGGAGATTCCCGCTTGAAACCGAGCGGCTGAAAGGGCTGCTTTTGGCCCAGGTCTTTGAAAACCGGTCCCTGCGCTCTGCTATCACAGCCGCTCAAGCCCTGGATTCTGCCCGGGCGGGTCTGAATGGCCTGTTCCAGGGCCTCTCGCGGCTCGAGGTAATCTTCCCTGAAGAGGGGGAAGTGGTGACCTACTTATCCCGCGAGGGAAAGGTCCCTGTCTCCTGGACCGGCCCGGCCGCAGGCGAATACCTTGTGGAATACGAGGTGGGCCAGGGCAAGTATCACCTCAAGGGGAGCTTTCAGGTCAAGGGCAACAGCCAGACTTTCGGCCCTTTCAATCCGGTTTTCTGGCGGGCCCTGCCCCTTTACAACCCTTGGAGTTTCCGGGTCATGCCAAGGGGAAAGCCTGAGCTGGCAAGCGCCTGGCGCAATTTTAAATTTGAATGACCGGTGCCTGGGGCTTGAATCGGGCGACCTTTCATTCATAGAGTGAATGTTTTATATTGAGCCTGGCTTTGAAGCCGTATTTGTGCCAGGGGAAAAACTCGCCGGGGCAAGGCTTTCAGTGCCCTTATCATGGCAGGACTGAGGCGGATGTCTCCGGGTAAAGTTCAAGATTGTCTAAAGAAAAAGAGGCGCAAAGAGCTGTGAGCACCAAACTGAAAATAGCTGGAGTTGTGGGCGCACGGCCCAATTTCATGAAAATAGCCCCGCTCGCCTCGAGGCTGAGAATGGAACCGGACCAGTTCGAGTTTATTTTGGTCCACACCGGCCAGCATTATGACAGGCAGATGAACGATGTGTTCTTTCATGAACTGGAGATCCCGGAGCCGGATGTGCACCTCGGGGTGGGTTCAGGGAGCCATGCCGAGCAGACCGCGAAAATAATTCTGGGTTTCGAGCGGGTGATGCTCCAGACCAGGCCTCATCTGGTGATTGTCGTGGGAGATGTCAATTCCACGGTAGCTGCGGCCCTTGTGGCCTCGAAGCTGGGTATCGGGCTCGCCCATGTAGAGGCCGGCCTGCGCAGCCGGGACCGAAGAATGCCTGAGGAAATAAACCGCATAGTCACAGATACATTGAGCGATCTGCTTTTTACCCCGAGCCGGAGGGCGGATGAAAACCTGCTCGCCGAGGGAATAGCGCCATCACGAATCTGTCTGGTGGGCAATATTATGATAGACACCCTGATCAACTGTCTGAAGCTCGCTGAAAACAGGCCGTCTGTCGACGCTCTAGGCCTGAAGCGCGGCGATTATGGTATCGTGACCCTCCACCGCCCGGGCAATGTGGACAACCCCATCATACTGGGAGAGATAATCAAGGCCCTGATAAGGATTGCCAGGCTTCTGCCCATCGTTCTTCCTGTCCACCCCCGGGCTAAAAAGATGCTGGCCGCCTCAGGGCTGCTCGACCAGGTCAAAAGAGAACCCGGCATTCACCTGGTGGAACCCCTGGGTTACCTGGATTTTCTCTCCTTGATGAAATCAGCCAGGCTCGTTATCTCCGATTCCGGGGGTATTCAGGAAGAGACAACCTACCTGCGCATTCCCTGCCTCACTCTGCGGGAAAATACCGAACGCCCGGAAACCATAGAGCAGGGCACCAATATTCTGGTGGGACATGACGGCGAGAGAATATATAATGAAGCGCTGCGTGTACTCGAAGGCCGGGGCAAAAAGGGGGGAGCGCTCGAGTTCTGGGACGGCAAGGTCGCCGAACGGATTGTCGCCGAGCTGAAAAAACGGCGCAGCTTCTTCCAGGCTCCTCCGGAGGAGCGCCTCAAGCCGGAGGTAGCGCTGTGACCTCTATTGCTGCGACTGGACCAGCTCCTGGGGAAAAACCCGGCTCGAGCCTTTAATAGGCTTGTTGACCTGAGGGTTGTCAGGGTTATGGATGCGGCATCGAGGTCGCTTGAACAGGGCGGAGAACCGGTTAAAATTCGGGAGGAATAAAAATATGTCCGGCAGCGAAAAAAAATATTTCGCCCATGAGAGCGCCTATATCGATCAAGGGGCTGAGATTGGCGAAGGGACACGGATCTGGCATTTCAGCCACGTGATGAGCGGTGCCCGGGTGGGCAAAAACTGCAATATGGGCCAGAATGTTGTCATTCACCCTACGGCAGTCGTGGGCAACGGGGTGAAAATCCAGAACAATGTATCTGTCTATGACAGGGTCACACTCGAGGATGATGTTTTCTGCGGGCCGAGCATGGTCTTCACCAATGTTATCAACCCGCGCAGCCATACGCCCCGCAAGCATGAATACATGGACACCCTGGTCAGGCAGGGAGCGACTATCGGAGCCAATGCCACCGTGGTCTGCGGCAACACTGTCGGCAGGCACGCTTTTATCGGAGCGGCTTCCCTGGTAACCCGCGATGTGCCCGATTTCGCCCTGGTGTTCGGCATACCGGCCAGGCTCCAGGGCTGGATGTGCAAGTGCGGGGTGAGACTGGAGCTCTCTATCGACCCTGGGACAAAAGAATCCGCCTGCTGCGGGACTTGCGGCAGATGTTACGAAAAAGACGGGCATAAAGTGGCTCTGGTCGTCGAACCCGGGGCGATCGATAATTCCCGGAGTGTTTCATGAACCCTCATGTCCGGATAATGTGAGCTCAATTTGCAACCTCTCCAAAAAGAGTCTTATAAACGCGCGCTCAGCGTGATCTACCTAGTGGCGCTCGAAAATATTGTAGACAACGCGATCTTCTCGAACCAGGTGAAAAAGCTTCTCCTCGGCATCAACAGGGAGAGCGGAAAGGGCATCCGCCTGACCCTGGTCTGCCTGCTCCCCTGGTTCGAGTTGACCAGGCGGGGGGTCCACTCAAATTTCCGCCGCTACCGGCGGGAGCTCGGGAACATTCGTACAGAGCTCGAAAGAGAAGGGCTCCGGCTGGCAGTCGTGCGAACGCTTTTCCCCTCGGCCTTTTTCAACATGGGGCCCCTGGGACTGGCCTGGCTCAGCCTGATCTCCCTGCCAGCTGTCTGGTATCAGATTCTTGTCCGTAAGGCCCGGGTCGTGCACTGCCGGTACTACTATGCCGGCTTTATCGCCCTGTTGGCTGCGAAACTCTCTTTCCGCAGGGTCAAGGTGATATTCGATGTGCGGACCCTTTTGCCTGAGCAAGGTCTGGTAAACGGTACTTGGAGCCCGGGAAGCCTCGAGTTCAGGTTCTGGAAGGCTGTCGAGAGATGGATGTTCAGGCGCTCGGACCGGGTGATGGCGGTCTCCCCTGCCATGAGCACCCGGATAAGCGAGGCTGATCCCAAAGTCCGGGTGGAAGCCATTCCCAACTTTGTCGACCTCGAGCTTTTCCACCCTGATCCCGGCTTGCGTACAGAAAAGCGCCGGGAACTGGGACTCGAAGAGCGGGAGGTGCTTGCTTTTTCCGGGACCCTGGGCGGAAGATACCCGGCGGAGAGAACAGCAGCCGCGGCGCACGCCTTTTTTCAGATTTTCGGAGACAAAAGCTTCCTGCTCCTGTTGACCAGTTCGGATCAAAAAAGGCTTGCGCCTTTGGCTGAGTCGCTCGGAAGCCTGGGCCTCGAACCGGGGACTCACTGGAAAGCCTTGAATGTGAGCCCGGAGGAGGTGCCTGCTTACCTTAACGCTGCCGACTGGGGACTCCTGGTACTGGCTGACTTTCTGACCAGTGAGACCTTCCTGCCCCTCAAGTTCGGGGAATATCTCGCCCTGGGGCTTCCGGTTCTCACCCACCCGGCCAATCGGGAACTGGTCCGGCTGGTGGAAAGCTATGGAGTGGGAGGAGCGCTCGAGGAAAGCCTGGAGCCGCAGGTTCTTCTCCAGCGCCTGGAGGAAAAGAAAAGCGAAATGCGCAGGCGCTGCCTCGAGACCGCCAGCGCGGAATTCGACCTGAGGCGCTTCGCCTCGCGCTATGCGGAAATATACAGCGAGCTGGCCCGGTGAGTTTCCGGCGGTTGTACCGCCCGGCTGGCATTTTTCTGTGGGTCTTAGATTCACGAACTGACTTTGAAGGGCAAATGAAAAAATATCTTTTTCTCAGCCTGGCAATCATTCTGTTTTTCTGGCCTTTCCTGAGCCTTTTCGGCCCTGCCAGGCTGCGCGACTATATTTACCGGACTTATACCTATGCCGTAATCGCCGACCAGGCTATCGGCGATGCAGCAGATACTCAACTGGCCGCTGAAAGAGTGCTGGATTTCATTCACTGCAGTGTTTTTGTCCCTTTCAGCGCCCCGCCTGTGGATGCTACGCCGCTTAACGACCTGGCTTCCGGAATAGCCCGCTGCGACCAGCAGGGAAACATCTTCGCCCAGCTTCTGTCTTTCAAAGGGATTGAAGCCTCTTTCATAGATCTCAGGGGTAACTCACGCTACAGAACGCACTCTGTGGCCCGTGTGCTGATCAACGGGCGCTGGGGCATTGTCGATATTATGCACGGGGTTATTCTAAAAGACAGCTCTGGAGCAATCGCTGAGTTCAAAGACATTCAGAACAAAAACCCTGCTTTCCGCTCGAGCCGTAAAGGGGATTTCAACTCAGAATGGTTCGTAGGCTTCTATAATAATTTGTTTGCACCCGACTATCCGCCGAACTATTGGGCGCCGCCGATAATAAAGGTCTCCGGCACCAGAAAAGTCCTGCGTAACCTAGTCGTTTTTTACCACGATCTGCTGGGCAAAGTCTATTTCAGCCTGTTCCAGGATGCTTATTTACTGGCTGTCAGAAATCTCGCCCACGAGGCTTTCGATCTGACCAGGCCTGATGAAAGGCTCTATTACCGGGCCAGAAACTACCAGCTCTGCGCCAGGTTCGCCCGTGCGAGAGAGGCTTACCAGGAGCTCGCCCGAAAGTTTCCCGAAAGCCAGTATGCCGAAAGGGCTGCTGTTTTCAATATGTCAGTGCTGATGAAAGAGGGCGAATGGAAAGCTGCCAGGGATGGTCTTAAGGATTTTCTCAAGAGCAATAAAGCTCATAATTGGATCTCGGTCGCCGAGAATTTCCTCGAATGGTGCAACTACCACCTCGAGGGAGGAGCCCTGCCCGAGGAGGCCTCAGATGTGGTCCCGGAAGCCTTTTATTTCAGGTGACAACCCGGGACAGGAACCTGCAATAAACTGCTGAATCAGGCAGGACCGGAAAGGCAAAGGCGCGAAGGGAAAATCAAAATATATTGAGTTCTGCTCGTTTAGTTTAAAGCTGTTTCAATTACTTTGTGCCTGTTATTGTGCAGTTGAGCGGTTAGATGAAAATTTTCTTTCTTACAGAGGGAACCCCGCTATCCCCGGCAAGCAGAATCCGTGTTTTTGAGTACCTTGACCGCTTCCGGGGAACTGAGTCTTTCGAGCGGCTTGAGCCCCATCTGGCAAGCTTTACCTCGGAGGATTACTGCCGACGGATCGTAGCGGGTGAGCGCAGCGGCTGGCTGCGTAGAATCCAGGAGAAGTTCTACCAGCTCGGAGCGCTCCTGCGCCTGCTCGCCGGCTCATTAGTCTGCGATGTCGTTTTTATCCAGCGGGTCCTGCTGCCAGTCCCGCTGCAGGAAGCAATCCGGCTGTTCAACCGGAGCATCGTTTACGATTTCGATGATGCTGTCTACCTGGGCAAGCCAAACCGCAAAGCCAGGTTTGCCAGCCAGGTGAGCCTGGCAGCCCGGGTAATCGCCGTCAGCCGGGCCGCCAGGTCCGAGGCTCTGTCGCACGGCGCCCGGGAGGAAAAGGTGTCGGTCTTGCCCAGCCCTGTTGACTGCAAAGCCTACCGGACAAAAGACTATCAGGATGCTGAACCACAAGGCAGGAAGCAGGCAGGGCCGATAAATAATATATTTACTGTAGGCTGGATCGGCTCTCCGGCCACAACACCTTTTCTCCAGGCGATCTGGCCGCAACTGGCCTGTTTCGCTGGGAGCTTTCCCGAGGTGCGCTTCCTTTTTATCGGCGCCCGGAGGTTCGAAACCGGGGAATTGAGCGACCGGACCCGTTTCGAGCCGTGGTCGCCGGCTGTCGAAAAAGAGCTCCTCTGCCGGCTGGATGTGGGCTTGATGCCCCTTGAAGATAATCTCTGGTGCCGCGGTAAAGGCGGGTATAAGCTGATTCAGTACATGGCTGCCGGAGTGGCTTGCCTGGCGTCGTTCGTGGGAGCAAATCTCGAAATAGTGGAAGAGGGGCGCACTGGATTTTTTATCCGTAACCAGAACGAATGGGGCGAGTCCCTCTGCAGGCTTCTCGCTAACCGTGAGCTCACAGAGAGACTCGGCCGGGCAGGCAGGGAGCGGGTGGAAAAATTATACGATTATTCAGTTACCACACCGCGTTTTTTCGCCCTTCTCGAAGAAGCGGCAAAAATTTAACTTGACCGGCAGGTTTAACCAGACCTAACTTCTTTTAAACCAATTAGCTATCAGCCGGAAAAACTTAGTCAAAGTGGTGGGGAAAAATGAAGATCTCAGTCATCATCCCGGTTTACAACGAGAAGTCGACAATCGAGGAAATAATCGACCTGGTCAACAAGGTAGACATTGAGAAAGAGATTATCGTTGTCGATGACGGTTCCACAGACGGTACGGTCGAGGCAATCAAGAAAAAAGAGCACGAGGTGACCAAGGTGCACCATTCTCCGGTCAATTTCGGCAAGGGAGCGGCAATCCGTGTAGGCCTGACCTATGTCACCGGAGATGTAGTGATCATCCAGGACGCAGATGCCGAGCTTGACCCTCAGGAGTATCACCTCCTGTTGAGCAAAATCAAGGAGGGCGCTGATGTGGTCTATGGTTCCCGGTTCCTCAAGTCCAATCCCAACATCCCACCACTGAGCCGTTTAGCGAACAAGTTTCTTACCCTGCTGACCAATATTCTTTTCGGCTGCCGGCTCACCGACATGGAAACCGCTTACAAGATGTTTCGCGCTGATGTGGCCCGACGCCTCCGCCTCAGGTGCATCGGTTTCGAGGTAGAACCCGAGATCACCACCCAGTTCCTTAAGCTCGGCTGCAAAATTGCCGAGGTGCCGATTTCCTACAATCCCCGCACCACTCAGGAAGGGAAAAAAATCGGCTGGCGTGATGGTCTCCGGGCCATCTATTACCTGTTTCTGTACCGCTTTTTCAGATAAAGGCAAAAATAATATTCCCCGGTCTGCAAACGGGTCCCGGTCTTTGGAATGAATAATCCGGGAAAAACTGAGAAGTGAGTTTTCTAAAGTTCGTCAGGGAGGTTTGCGCTGTGTGCGGTCTGGCAGGCATTGTCGACAGCCGTGGAAGGCCGGTGGACCTTGAGTTGCTCAAGTCAATGGCCTCGAAAATGGTGCACCGCGGTCCGAATGACGAGGGTTTTTACCGCAACTCCAGGGCCCTGGGTGAGCCGCAGGGCGAGGTGAGCGCCGGCTTTGCTTTCCGCCGTCTGAGTATTATCGACCTCGAGGGCGGACACCAGCCCATGGCTAATGAGGACAATACCTGTTTTCTGATCTTGAATGGAGAGATTTACAATTTTCGACAACTGCGCGCTGAGCTCGAAAGCCTGGGCCACCGCTTCAGCACCCGCTCGGACGCTGAAACTGTCCTTCACGCCTATGAAAGCTTCGGTGAGCGCGGGATGCTCGAGCGCCTGCGCGGCATGTTCGCTTTCGCCATCTGGGATGAAAAGCGCCAGGCCCTCATCCTGGCCCGCGACCGCGTGGGGAAAAAACCCCTGGTCTACTGCGAGCGCGAGGGGCGCCTGGCCTTCGCTTCCGAGCTTGCTTCCCTGGTTGAAGACAGGCGTATCGACCGCGAAATCGACTGGGTGGGTGTCTACCACTACCTGACCTACATGTGCGTGCCTGCGCCGCTTACCGCGTTCAAGGGGGTGCGAAAACTCCCTCCAGCGCATTACCTGGTCTACCGGGCCGGGAAAATCGACATCGAGCGCTACTGGAAGCTCAGCTACAGCCCCAAGGTCCGCCTGAGCCACGAAGAAGCCTGCGAGGCAATCCGCGAGAAGCTCCTCGAAGCGGTCCGCCTGCGGCTGGTGAGCGATGTCCCTCTCGGAGCCTTCCTGAGCGGCGGGATCGATTCGAGCGCTGTGGTCGCCGCCATGAGCAAGGTCAGCAATTCCACGGTGAAAACTTTCTCTATCGGATTTACGGACAAGAAGTTCAACGAATTGCCTTTTGCGAAAATAATCGCCCGGAAATACGGCACCGAGCACCGGGAGTTTATTGTCGAGCCGAAAGCCCTCGAGGTGCTGCCCATGCTGGTCGAGCGCTACGGGGAACCCTATGCGGACAGTTCGGCTATCCCGACTTACTACCTGGCCAAAATGACGAAAGAGCATGTGACAGTGGCTCTCAACGGGGACGGGGGCGATGAGTCGTTCACCGGCTACCGCCGCCATTACGCAAACCGTCTGGCCGACATTTTCCATTCCCTGCCACACCCGGCCCGGCTGGCTCTGCGCTCCTGCCTCAAGACGCTCTCTCCACGCGCGTATGAGCGCACAAGCAAGGTTGCCGGCCTGCGGCGTTTTGCCGAGGCCGCAGACCTTGACCGGCCGGCCAGGTTTATGCGCTGGATGGGTTTTTTCACCGAGCAGGAAAAACGCACCCTGCTGGCCGAGGAAACTCTGGCCGAGGTCGGGCACACCGATTCAGTCGAGCTTTTAACCGGACTTTTCGCAGAAGCACGGGAGTTAGACGGAGCGGATGCCGGCGTTCTGGCCGATGTCAATTTCTACCTGCCGAACGACCTGCTGGTCAAGATGGACATTGCCACAATGGCGGTCTCCCTCGAAGGCCGGAGCCCATTCCTGGACCATGAGCTGATGGAGCTCGCCAGTCGCCTGCCGGCACACTATAAGCTGAGGGGCAGCCGGTTGAAAGCCCTGCTCAAAGACTCGGTAAAAGAGTGGCTGCCCCCGGAGATCCTTAAAAAACCCAAATGGGGTTTCGCCGTGCCGATCGGCAAGTGGTTCAGAGGGGAGCTGCGAGATTTTCTGCGCGACAACCTGTGCAGTGAGACCGCTGTCAGGAGAGGTTTTTTCAAAGCCCCCGAGGTGGAACGCATTATCAAGCTCCATCTGGAGGGTCGGCGCGACCTAGGCCACCACTTGTGGATCCTTTTAATGTTCGAGCTGTGGCAGCGGGCCTTTTTCGACGGTCGATCATGAAACCGGTACTGTATATAAGCTATGACGGGTTGCTCGATCCCCTGGGTTACTCGCAGATCCAGCCTTACCTTCGGAAGCTCGCCAGGGCCGGAGCAGCTCTCTTCGTGCTGAGCTTTGAGAAACCTGAAAAACTTGAGGGGGAAGAGCTAAAAAAAGTCAGGGAAAGTCTGGCAGTTTGCGGCATCGGCTGGAAGTACCTGCGCTATCATAAACGCCCCGCGGTTGTCTCAACAGTCTGGGATATAGCCGCAGGGCTTCTTGCGGCCGCCTGGATAGTGCTCCGCCGCCGTGTGGGAGTGCTGCACGCCAGAAGCTATATCGCCGCAACAATCGCCCTGGGCCTGTGCGCTCTGGTCCCGCTTAAATTCCTCTTCGACATGCGCGGGCTTTGGGTGGATGAAAGGGTGGAGGGGGGCTTGTGGCCTGCCGGGGGTGTGCTTTACAGGTTTTTCAAGCGCCTGGAAAGGAGCTTTCTCTCCAGGGCGGATGCTGTCGTGTCCCTGACAGAACGCGGCGCTGGGATTGTCCGGGGGATGATAGCCCAACCGGCTCCCCCAGTTGCGGTCATCCCAACCTGTGCGGACCTCGAGCTTTTCCGCCCGCCGCCGGAAAAAGAGCGCCAGGGAAACCAGCTCAGGCTGGTCTATCTCGGCAGTTTCGGCACCTGGTACCTGGTCGGCGAGATGCTGGACTTTTTCGGCGTGCTTTATGCCCAGAGGCCGGGGAGCAGTTTCAAGCTGGTCACTCCCTCCGACCCGGCGCTTGTTGACAGGGCAACAGAAAAACTCGATCTGCCCGAGGCCGTAAAAAGCAAGGTCACTGTCGCACGGCTCTCTTACAGACAGGTGCCGGAGGCCCTGGCTGAGGCTGACTGCTCGATATTCTTTATCCGGCCCTCTTTTTCCAAGCAGGCTTCCTGCGCTACGAAATTCGCCGAGTCGCTGGCCTGCGGAGTGCCTGTGGTGCTCAACTCAGGAATCGGCGACCATGATCTGTATGTGGAAAAAAACCGGGTGGGGGTGGTGCTGGAGGAATTTAACCAGGAAAGCTACAGCCGGGCTGTGGACCGGCTCATTGCCCTTCTTGCCGACAGCTCTCTCAACAGGCGCTGCCGCAGGGTCGCAGAGGAATATTTCTCTCTTGAAAGAGCTGCGGATAAATATCTGGAGCTTTACCGCCGAATGACAGAAAAGGAAGAGACCGCTAGATGAAAATCCTTTTTCTCGTACCCTATCCACCGCAGGGGGCCAGCAACCGTTTCCGGGTGCTGCAGTTTCTGCAGTACCTCACCGGGGAGGGATTGGGCTGTCACGTGCGGCCTTTCTACTCGGAATCGATATGGCCTGTGCTTTACAAACCCGGTCATTACCGGGAGAAGCTTTTTCATGGGCTGGTCTGCACGCTGAACCGGGTGCTTGACCTTTTCCGCTGTCTGACTTACGACATTGTCTTTATCCACCGGGAGGCCTATCCGGTCGGGCCTGCCTGGTTCGAAGGCTTGCTGCGCCTCATGGGAAAGCCTTATGTGTACGATTTCGATGACGCCATATTCCTGCCCAATGTGGCCCGGTCCAACCGCCTGTTCGCCCGCTGGAAATGCCCGGGCAAGATCGGCTCGATTATCCGGGGCAGCCGGATAACTATAGCCGGAAACAACTACCTGGCAGCCTTTGCCAGAGCGATGGGTGCGCGGCAAGTCGAGGTGCTGCCCACAGTGGTCGACACAGACCGCTTTGTACCCCGGGCAGAAGGAACTAGGAGAGAGGACAAGGTGGTGATCGGCTGGATCGGCAGCTTGACCACTATCGATTTTGTCGAAAGCTTCAAGCCCGTTATGAAACGGGTTCTCGAGCTTTGCCCAGGCCGCGCCTGTTTCCGCATCGTTGGTGGGAATCTCACAGGGCCCTTGCCTGAGGGTATTGCCTGTGTGGCCTGGTCATCGGAAACCGAGCTCGCCGAGCTTCAATCATTCGATATCGGCATCATGCCGATGCCGGATAACGCCTGGACTCAGGGAAAATGCGCCTTTAAAGCTATCGAGTATATGGCGGTGGGGATCCCGGCGGTCTGCAGCCCGGTGGGTATGAACCGGCAGTTGATCCGGGATGGGGTTAACGGGTTTCTGCCTGAGGAAGAGGAAGCCTGGGTGGAGGTTCTCTGCCGTCTGGCAGGCGATGAAGCCTTACGTAGCTCGATCGGAGCAGCGGGACGGGAAACTGTCGAGCGACACTACAGCGTACAGGTCATGGCGCCCCGCTTCAAAGAGGTAATCCTTAAAGCTCGAAGTGGGGTGCAAAACTCCTGAATTTTTTTAATACCGTTTTCAATCCGGCTCTCGCCAGCCGTAAGCAATTGTGAACAATTGTCATAAATCCCTGCTTCCATAGGTACAGAAGATCGAGGCGCAGACATTTGACCCGGATTATGCATAAAACCTCGCACAGGATTAAGGAGATACAGTAATCACAGATCTTTGGGAGTGCGCTGAGGAAGGGGGCAGGCACAATTTTTGCACGACTCCTGATTGAGCTTACCATGGCGCGGTGTTTTGGCAAAAATTGTGCCTGCCCCCTGCGGGTGGTTAATTTACGAATAATCCAGCTTAATAGGAAATATCCTTTCGCTGGTTAAAAAATATGGTCAGGTCTGGTAATATTCCTTATTATAAAAGAAGAGGCGCCAACCCGTACCTTGAAAGCAGAATCATCTCCAGGCCAAAAACCTTTGCCCGCGCCGGGAGGTCAAGATCGGTTTTAAACTCTCAAATTCCAGTGGAGCCGGGGGAAAAGCCATGATTGTAGAGCATTCCTTAGCAGCCCGCTTTTTCCGGTTGATATATTCCGGTAGTCTTTTTGCCAGGCTGTGGCGCTCAATATGCGAGGTCTGTCTCAGAGTGGCTCGGGGCAGCCGCGTCGCTGCCCTTGTCAGCCGTGTCCCCCCCCTTTTTAAAGTGGAAGATTACCTCTATCAGGAAGCCGGCGACCTTCTGGAGGTAGCCAAAGCGGCGAGAACTTACAAGTGGGTCTCAAGGCAGTTCAGCTCTGAGGCCCGCCGGCTGAAAGAGATCAAAATCTCCAGCCTGTTGACTGACAGCAGTCTGGGCTCCCGCCTGCTCATTTTATGGCAGGACCGCGAGAAAATTCTGACCAGTAAAAATACTATGCTCTTTGCGCTTATCTTTCTGGCCGTATTTTATGTGACGCGATTCTTGCTGTTAAAGCTCTTTCCAGCAGGCGATCTGCTTACTCCCTGGAGTGCGGGGCTGATAATCAGTGTTTTTCTGGTGCTGCTTTTAATTCAATTAAGGCCCTTGACACAACAAGCGGGTCACAGGGATCGGGGGCTCTCCGATCACTTGGCTTCAGTCTTCCTGAATGCCTTTTACAGAGTAGTTCTTTTAAGCAAGTTTATAAAAACCGCCGTTCTCAAATTATTCCTGCCCCGCAAGGTGCCTGTTGAGGGCGGAATCCTCGAGCGCCCTTCGGACCCGGAGGACTGAAATTGCCCCGAACCGCGCGGGTGCCCGCGGTCCGGCTGCCCAGGCTTTACGGCCTGGGGACGATTGGATACACGGGTTACCATGTTAGTCAATGAAGACATAATTTGTTTTTCCTCGATCGACTGGGATTTCAACTGGCAGGGCCATCAGGAGATCATGCAGTCCCTGGCCGCCAGCGGCAACCGGGTGCTGTTTATCGAGAATACCGGAGTGCGCATTCCCCGACTGCGGGATTACAAACGTCTGGTGAACCGCTTCCGCAACTGGCGCCTCGGCTATAAGGGCATTCGACGGGTGGATAAAAACCTTTTCGTTTTCAGCCCGATCATTCTCCCGTTTCCCTACTCCAGGATGGCGCGCTGGATAAACAAGCGCCTGATCCTGAAAGTCCTCAATTCATGGTGCAAGGCCCAAAAGTGCGCCAGTCCTATCCTCTGGGCTTTTCTGCCGAGCAGCCTCACCCTGGAGTTGATCCAAAATCTGTCCTATAAACTGTTGATTTATTATTGCATCGACAGTTTCGAGCACAGCTCCCCGGCAGCCTCGAAAATCGCCAAGAGCGAGAGACGGATAATTCACCTGGCCGACCTGGTCTTTGTCACTTCCGAACTTCTGCGGGAGCATTGTGCCCCTCACAACAAAGAGGTTCACAAGTTTCCTTTCACCGTCAATTACGACCGGTTCCGCCAGGCCCGGGAAAGTGAGCTCAAAGATGCGCCGGATGATCTCCTCCCGATCAGTCCTCCACGGGTCGCTTATATAGGCGGCCTCCACCGCTGGTGCGATCAGGAGCTTGTTGTCCAGCTTTCAAAGCTTTTACCCGAGGTCAGTTTCGTTTTTGTCGGACCTGAGCAGGAACCAGTGCAAACTCTGCGTGAACTTCCCAATGTCCACTTGCTCGGCGGCAAACCCCACCGGATGCTGCCTTACTACCTGCGTTACATGGATATCGGCCTTATCCCCTACCGTATAACCGATTACACGGATAATGTTTATCCAACCAAACTGAATGAATATTTAGCTATGGGGATTCCGGTGGTTTCGACTCCCATCCGGGAGGTGGTCTGGTTCAATGGAGAACATCCAGGGATGGTCGATATCTGCGAGGATGCACAAGCTATGGCCCGGGTGATAAAACAGAGGCTCGCTTCTGCGGGAAGCCCGGAGGAAGAGGAGGCTCGTGCTCGGCGGATCGAGCTGGCGAAGGCAAACTCCTGGCCGGTGAGAATCGAGATGATGTGCAAGCTGATCCAGACTAAAATTTCCCAGCTCAAAAAAGTCGAGGAGAGTCGCTGGCGGGACCGCATGGCTGAAACCTTTGCAGCCCACCGCAAAAAAGTGATCACCGTGGCAGCGGCTGTGCTGCTCCTTTACGCTGCGCTTTACTGGTCGCCGCTGGTTTACATCCTCGGCCGCCCCTTATGGATAGAAAATCCTCCGGCGCCCAGCGATGTAATCCTTGTTTTCGGCGGCGGCGTGGGGGAAACCGGCAGGCCGGGCACTTCGACCCTGGAAAGGGCTGGTCTGGCGGTCAAGCTTTACAACAAGGGGCTGGCCGGAAAAATTATTTTCTCCAGCGGGTTCCAGCAATTCAATAACCTGGATGCTGAAAACATGCAGCGGGTGGCCATTGGCGAAGGTCTGCCTGCAGAGAACATTCTGGTGGAGGACAGATCAAGGAATAATTATGAAAATGTGAGAAACTGCCTGGATCTAATGTCAAAACACGGGTATACCTCCGCCCTGGTGATTTCGAGCCGCTACAACATGCTGCGCACCAAGCTGCTCTTCCACCGCCAGCTCGAGTTTTTCCCCTCAAGCGGGATAACGCCGGATTCGATTCACCTGGTGCCGGTTGTCGATAACATTTTTTTCGACCCGGGCCAAGGAGACCGCCTGGCGCAGATAAGAGCGATCTTTCACGAGTACGCGGCAATTATCGACTACTGGTGGCTCGACCGCCTTTAAAAAATATCTGGACTTCCAGGCCTGGATTGATAAAACTTTAATTGTCAAGGCAAGCCGTGCCCTGTCCTTGGGAAGTATACCTCTCTGGTTAGAAAATGCGTGATGCTGCTTCTTTGCGGCCTGGGTACCGGACATGACTGATAGCTGACAGACTGGATTTTCCCGGGATGTCTCTCTACTTTGCCAGGGGCGATTTTTTACCCCTGGAGTTTGTAGTCAAAGATATTAACATCGGTAGAAAAGGGTCTGGTAATGAATTGTCTGATCACCGGGGGTGCCGGTTTTATTGGTAGTAACCTGGCTGAGTATCTTCTGAAAAAAGGGTGGCGTGTCAGGATACTGGATAACCTGTCCACCGGCAAACTCGAAAATCTCGACTCGATGATCGAACAGTTGGAGTTTATCGAGGGAGATATCAGAGACGAATCTCTTGTGGAAAAAGCAATCCGCGATTGCCCGATAATTTTTCACCAGGCCGCCCTGCCCTCTGTACCGCGCTCGATTGCCGATCCCGCTGCCAGCCACGATGTCAATGTGAATGGGACATTCAAGCTCCTTCTGGCAGCCCAGCGGGCGAAAGCCAGGAGGGTGATTCTTGCTTCATCGAGCTCGGTTTACGGCGACAGCGAGGTTCTCCCCCGCAGAGAGGAGCTGACTCCAAGCCCGCTTTCGCCCTATGCGGTCACCAAGCTGGCCGGCGAATATTACGCAAGGGCTTTCTCTCAGGTTTACGGGCTTGAGACTGTCTCTTTACGCTATTTCAATGTCTTCGGCCCGCGCCAGGACCCCGATTCTCCCTATGCAGCGGTAGTGCCGCGCTTTATTCAGGCCCTGCTTAACGACCAGAGGCCGGTTATCTACGGGGACGGCCTGCAATCCCGCGATTTCACCTATGTGGATCATGTGAGCGAGATCAACTACCTAGCGGCTACCTCGAATGGAAATTTTTGTGGAGAAGTTTTCAATGTGGGTTGCGGTAGAAGGTTTACCCTGCTGGAGCTGCTGGAGATTCTCAAAGTGATCGCCGGCCGCCCCGCTGTCGAGCCGGTCTTCGAGCCGCCGCAGCCCGGGGATGTCAGACATTCGCAAGCCTCGATCGATAAAGCGCGGAAGTTGCTCGGGTATCAACCGCAAACGGATTTTCCCGAAGAGCTTAAGAAAACCAGCCGCTGGTTCAGCTCACTCAAAAACTAGCCAAAAATATTTGAAATTTTTAGGTATATCCTAATATAAAACAAGTCATTCGCAAAATTTGAACTTTCAGGCACAAAGTGGCAAAGGCACAAAGTTATTGTCACTGTTTATTATGAAATTATCAGGTTAAACGCCAAAAACAATCGTTCAATTTTCGCCTTTCTTCGTGGATTTTAAAGTTCTCTATGTCCCTTTGTTCATTTGTGCCCCTGAACCTGGAACACTTTATTTATCAGTCAGTTAGAAAATTGTGAGAGATAATCTCTCAATTTTAAATGTGTAAGAATCTAAATATGGAGCAAAAGAGAAAATATAAAATATTCAGGATAATAGCTCGCTTGAATATCGGCGGCCCGGCTCTGCATGTCATCATTCTGAACAGTGAACTCGATCGCGACCTTTACATCTCAAAACTGGTCACCGGCCGTGAGTCTCCCTATGAGGGCAATCTCTACGAGCTTGCCCAGAACAAGGGTGTAGAGCCCATAGTTATTGATGCCCTCGGGCGGGAAATCTTCTTCAAAGATGACATTCGGGCCTTGATCCGGCTGATCCGGCTGATCAATGCTGAAAAACCCGATATCGTTCACACTCACACAGCCAAAGCGGGCACTCTCGGCCGGATTGCCGCCAAACTGACTGGCGTGCCGATAATTATCCATACCTTTCACGGCCATGTCTTTCACAGCTATTTCGGTTTCTTCCGCACGAAATTTTTCTTGTGGTTAGAGCGCCTGTTGGCTAAATTTACCGATGTTATTATCACTGTGGGCGATGAGCAGCGAGCGGAAATCATCAAGTACAAGGTGGCCCTGCCGGAAAAGATCGTAGCCATCCCGCTCGGTCTCAACCTGAAACCGTTTGTATTTTCCAAAGCTGACCCGAATCAGTTGCGCAGAGAACTGTCCCTTTCCGAGCGTACTTTGTTAGTCGGCATTGTCGCCAGACTCGTGCCGATAAAAAACCACGACTGTTTTCTCGAAGCCGCCCGGCTGGTGCTCGACCGGTATGATGAGGTGCGGTTTCTGATTATCGGCGACGGCGAGTTGCGCAGCCGGCTCGAACAAAAGGCCCGGGACCTTAAACTGGTGTCTCGGGTCATCTTTATGGGGTTCCAGCACAATCTGGTAAAGATTTACGCTGGACTGGATATTGTCACCCTGAGTTCGTTCAACGAGGGACTGCCTGTGGCCCTGATCGAAGCCATGGCTGCAAGCAAACCGGTCATTTCAACCGATGTAGGAGGTGTGCGGGATCTGATTCTTGATGGTCACAACGGGTTACTGGTACCCTCTAATGATCCGGCGAGTCTGGCCGCGGCAATTCTCTATCTGTTGCGCAAGCCTGAACGCCGGAAAATGATGGGGATCGAAGGCAGGAAAAAAACCTATCCCCTGTTTGACAAAAAACGGCTGGTTAAGGATATCGACAGTCTGTATCAACAACTTCTATCCGGTGAAAGATTAAATCATTTCAATACTTACAAGGGGAAGCTCGACCGGCCTTAACGATGGATTCTCGAATAAAAAAGGCGCTCAAAGTAAAAAAACAGACAATAACACTGCTCTTGAATCAAAGATGCCGGTATCCTTCGACTGTCCAGCCATCTTTAGGCGTTCTTCGCCCGCAATTTTTCCGCACAGCAACCCGTGGCCTTGATTAATAATTAAAATCTATTTTTGCGTCTTAGACTACAGGAGAGATAATGAGAGCTTTAATCACTGGCGGAGCCGGATTTATCGGTTCTCATTTAAGCGAAAAGCTTTTGGAACTGGGATATCGTGTGACCATAATCGATGATCTTTCCACCGGGCGGATGGAAAATATCAAACATTTGACCCGCAACGAAAATTTTACTTTCGCCATTGAAAACATTCTCAACGAAACGGTAATGGACCGGCTGGTCTGCGAATGCGATATTATTTTCCATTTAGCCGCCTCCGTGGGGGTCGAACTCATTGTCAGCCGTCCAGTGGAAGTAATTCAGACTAACATTTTAGGAACTGAGATGGTGTTAAAGATCGCCAACAGATACAAAAAGAAGACTCTCATCACCTCGACCAGCGAAATTTACGGGAAAAGCGAAAAGGTGCCGTTCAAGGAAGATGATGACAGCCTCATGGGCCCGACCACCAGAAACCGCTGGTCCTACGCCTGCTCCAAGGCGGTGGATGAATTCCTGGCCCTGGCCTATTATCACGAGAAAAAACTCCCTGTGGTGATCGCCCGTCTCTTTAATACTGTCGGCCCCCGGCAGACCGGACGCTACGGGATGGTAATACCCCGACTCGTGGCCTACGCCCTCAAGGGAGAGATTATGCCGGTTTACGGCGATGGATTTCAGAGCCGCTGTTTTACCTATGTCGACGATTCGCTCGAGTATCTGGTCCGCCTCTCCCAAAACTCCGCGGCCGAGGGTGAAATTTTCAACGTGGGTAACTGCGAAGAAATCACTATCCTGGACCTGGCCAAAAAAATCAAGAAAATGGTGGGAAGCCCATCCGAAATCGAGTTAGTCCCTTATGACGAAGCTTATGCGGCCGGTTTCGAGGACATGCGCCGGAGAGTACCTGACATTTCCAAGGTAGTCAGCCGGACAGGATACAAGCCCATGTATAATCTGGATACAATTCTCCAGCGGGTAATCGAGTATGTCAGAGAAGCAGGGCCGGACACCTTGCTGAACCCCAAATCCGGCAGGTAAAAGCCTTTCTCATGAGCCGGACACCTGCCTGCTTTGCTGTGAATGATTCGGAGTTTCCCGGTGTTGGACAGATCTGAATTCCAGAATAACATTCCACACGCATAAAAGTGCGGAAAGTTTCTTGCCCGTGAGTCAAGGACAGTCTAGATGCTTATAATAAGCCGGGAGGTTCTCACCTCAGCTCTTTTAACGCTAGTCGGGGCGTGTCTTCTTTCGTATGTATTGATAATATTTTTCAAGCGCCTGGCCCTCGGCACCGGAGCTGTAGACAAACCTCGCACAGACCGTTTTCATGACCACCCGGTACCACTGCTGGGCGGTAATGCAATTTATGTCGCTTTTCTGGCCGGCCTGGTGTATAAAGGGATGATCGGACCATGGGTGGGGCTCGTTATGCTGGTCGGCCTGGCGGTCATGCTTTATGGTATTCTACTCCACCGTAAACGGCTGGCGCTTTACTTTGCTTTTGTGGTGATCTGGTGTTCTGCAGGGGGGATTCTCGCCGCCGATGATGCCCAAAACCAGGTACTGGGATTACTCCTCGGAGGAACCGTTCTGCTTTTTGTGGGCAATGTGGATGATGCCACCGGCGGAGTCATTCTCCATGTCAAACTTATCGGGCAGATTATCGCCGGCTTTTTTCTCATTTATTTCGGAATCAGGGTCAACTTCTTTATCGATCTGGGATATTCATGGGGCCTTGAAAGTTTGAAATACCTCACTTATCCCTTTACCCTGTTCTGGATAATCGGCATGACCAATGCTTTCAACCTGATCGACAACATGAACGGGCTCTCCTGCGGGGTGGCGGTGATCTCCAGCCTCTTCTTTGGCTTGATATCCTTTGTCAACGGTCATGTTGAGTTGGGATATGCCTTTTTTATTTTCATGGGCGCAGGCCTGGGTTATCTGCCCCACAACTTCCCGCGCGCGCGGATATTCATGGGGGATGCGGGAAGCCTGTTCATCGGATTCGTTATCGCCGGGCTTTCTATCATAGGGAGCTGGAGCACGGTGTCAGGATGGGTCACAAACCAGTTCAAATTATCGCTGTTCATCCCGATCCTGGTGCTCATCTACCCGATCTTCGATACTGCCCTGGTGACTGTAACGAGAATTTTGCGGCGCCGCCCGATCTCTCTCGGCGGCAAGGACCACTCCAGCCACCGCCTGGTGAAAATGGGGCTTGGTCCGGCCGATACGGTGCTCCTGATTTATACTTTCTCCAGCTTCGCCGGTTTTTGCGCCCTCTTTTTGACAATGATTCACTATGAGCAGGCGCTGTTGATGCTGGCTTTCCTGGTTTTATTCATTTTTCTGGTGGGACTTCGTCTGGGAAAAATCCAAATCCAGCAATGAAACTTTAACTGTCACCGATACGTTTTCTGTAATTGTAAAGATCGGATTCAGCTTACGCTAACCAGTTTACCAAAGGTGAAAAAAGGAAGATGCATAATATAAATTCTCAAGAAAAAGAACAAAGGTCCGGACTCCCGACAAACAAGCAGCTCTCTATGCTCCTTGAAAACCTCTTCGAACGCCATCGCCTTCTGGAGCTGGCGAATCGCTGCACCACGCGGGACCCGGACATAGACCTTCGCCAGGCCAGAATCTACGAGCTCGTGGAGATTTTGACTAAGGCCTGGGAAATCGGTCCGCAAAGGGGCAGCGGCAGTCTCTGGGGGGCGGTCGACCAGGAGCTGGCCGGCAGGCTCAAGAGCTATCTCGGTCTCGGAGAGCAGAGACTGCATGAGATGCTTTCCACCCTTCAGTCAGAAGGCGCTTACGACCGGAAAACAGCAGCGGTCCTTCTCTGGGTGCTCCTGCATGAGAAACACGATAACCTCCTGGCAGAGTTTGACCTGACACTTAGCCAGCGCTACCGTGACATGGGCAGCCAGCTGGGCACGAAACTGTTGTGCATGACCAAGGTCACGGAGCTTGAGGAGCGGATTGCGAGCCTGGGACGAGAGTTAAAGGGCCTGTTTACGGAGCAGAAGCTGGTGATTGAAAGTCTGGTTAAGCGCCTGGAAAATATCGAGGAATCGGACAAGCAGGGATCCGCAGGCCTGCTCTCCGGAGGCAGCGAAGCCCTCAAGCGCCGTCTGCAGAATATCCCCGAGGATAAAATGCGCGTCGGCGTTTTTGTCGATGTGCAGAACATGTTTTACGCGGCTAAAAAGCTTGATGGTGCGCGCATTGACTATGAATCCATGCTGGAGAGAATCGTCGGACCCCGCCGGCTGATCAAGGCAGTGGCCTATATCGTGGAATCTTCCGAAATCGATCAAAGCGGCTTTATCAGCGTCCTGGAAAAAAAAGGCTACCAGGTCCGCCGCAAAGAGCTCAAGTCTTTCCTTGACGGCACGGCCAAAGGGGACTGGGACATGGGGATGGCCATAGATATCATCGAGCTGGCTTCCTACCTCGATGTGGTGGCTCTGGTCACCGGGGACGGGGATTTTGTCTCTCTGGTGCGCCTGGTCAAAAAAATCGGGCCGAAAGTGGAGCTTTACGCTTTCGGCCACAACCTGTCCAGTGAGCTCAGGGAAGTGAGCGATCAATTCTTGGAAATAAGAAGCGACCTGCTGTTGAAAAACCAGTATCACCAGGCCCCACCAGCAGTAGCGGAAGATAAAAAAACCCCGACCGAGGAAGAAAAGGGGGTGATTGATACCCAAAGCGCTTCGGGTGCTTCATCTGAAAAGTCCTAAAACACGGAAAAGGAGCAATGAAAGCCATCATATTAGGGGCTGGAGATGTCGGTTTCCACCTTGCCTCCCGCCTCTCCCATCAAGGCGGCGAAATCTGTGTCATCGACCTTGACCAGGACAAAGTGGACCGGGTGGAAGACCACCTCGATGTACTGTCTTTCCAGGGCAGTGGGGTGGATTACCGTACCCTCGAACGCGCGGGAATTACCACCTCGGACACCTTGATTGCAGTCACTGACAATGACGAGGTGAATATTCTAGCCTGCCAGCTGGCCAAACGGTACGGTGTGACGCTCAAAATCGCCCGGGTAAGCGCTGAATATTACCACGGCGCATCGCCCCTTGCCCCATTCAGCGAGCTCGGGGTGGATGTCATGGTTAACCCGGAAGAGGCTTGTGCAGCGGAGATAGAAAAGCTGTTGAATCTGGCTGCGGCCACTGATGTAGTGGAATTCGCCGAGGGAGAGGTGATTCTGATGGGTATACGGATCGGCAATCAGTTTCTCTTTCGCGATATGCCTTTGAAACGCATTGCCGGTGAATTCGAGCGGCACAATTTCCTGGTCACTGCGATCAGCCGCGGCGAACAGACCATAATTCCCCGCGGGGACGATGTAATCAAGCTGGGCGATCTATTGTACGTGATCGGCAAGAACGAGGCCACTACGGATATCCTGCGCCTGGCGGGTTACGAGAACCGGAAACTTCAGCGGGTTATGCTGGCGGGCGGCACAATGGTTTCCGTGCTTCTGGCGCACAAGCTCGAGAACAGGGGGGTCAGCCCGATAATTTTCGAAGCGGATCGCAACCGCTGCGCGGTTCTCGCCGAGGAGCTCGGAGCCTCTCTGGTCTTGAACGGCGATGCCACTGACTTAGACCTCCTGCAGTCGGAAGGAGTGGATGGTGTCGATGGCTTTGTGGCCCTGACCGAGGATGAAGAGAACAACATTATCAGCTCTCTGGTGGCCAAGAACATGGGCGCTGGAAAAGTGATCGCCCAGATCAAAAGGCTGGAGTATATCAGCCTGGCCACCCGCATCGGTATTGACGCTACCGTGAGCCCCCATCTTTCCACGGTGAATGCGATACTCGCCGCCGCCAACAGCGACAGGCTGATCGCACTGGTCACCCTGCGAGGACTTAGCGTGCAGATCATGGAGGTGTTTGTCAAGGATGGCTTGCCGTTTGTGGGTAAGCCACTGAAAAATTTAGACTTACCCCCAGCCTGTATTGTCGGTTCAGTGGTCAGGGGCAGCCGGATCTTCATCCCCCACGGGGATGACCACCTGGAACCAGAGGACAAGGTCATTATTTTCACCCTCGCTAAACAAGCTCGCAAAGTAAGCAACTTTTTCTTATAACTTGTGAACTCCTTAAAATTTTCGATTCCCATAACCAGCCTTTCGTCCAGAGACTAATGAAAATCAGGCTTGTACTACATTTCGTCGGACTGCTGCAGGTGTTTGTCGGTTTAACGATGCTGTTGCCGGTAGTCCACGCAGTTTTTTATAAAGAACCGGTACTCATCCCGCTCCTGGCGGCCATGGGGGTTACGGTTATTGCCGGCGCCGTGGTTTCATGGCTCACCCGCAGCGAAGAAGATATCAGGGTGAGAGAGGGCTTTGCCATAGTCACTCTGGGCTGGGTCGCCACAGCCGCTTTCGGCTCCCTGCCCTTTTTATTCTCGGGCGAGATCTCGGGTATCACGGACGCCTATTTCGAGACCCTGAGCGGGTTTACCACTACCGGCGCCTCGATACTCACCGATATCGAAAAAATGCCCCGCGCCCTCCTTCTCTGGCGCAGCCTCACCCAGTGGCTCGGCGGCATGGGGATAATCGTCCTCTCGATTGCGATTCTCCCCTTTCTGGGCGTGGGTGGCATGCAGCTTTTCCGGGCCGAGGTTCCCGGTCCCACCCCGGACCGGCTCAAACCCCGTATCTCCCAAACCGCAGGGCTGCTCTGGATAGTCTATCTGTTCTTGACCATCCTCGAGATCCTGCTCCTGATGTTCGGCGGAATGGAGCTTTATGACGCCTCCAACCATGCTTTTACCACTATGGCTACAGGAGGGTTTTCCACCCGCAACCTCTCGGTGGGGTATTACCAGAGCCCTTTTATCCAATATGTGGTGACCTTCTTCATGTTCTCCGCAGGCGTGAATTTTGCCCTGCACTACCGCTGCCTGACCACCCTGCGCCCCCAGGTCTATTTTAGAAACCGGGAGTGGGTCTTCTACGTTATTATCCTCTCCTGCGCCACCGCCGCTATTTTCCTGGAAAATGCCCTCACCCAGACCGGATTCGCCGAGAAAACATTCCGGGAAAGCCTCTTTCAGGTGGTCTCAATCACTACCACCACCGGATATGCTACTGTTGATTTCGATGCCTGGAGCCCGATGAGCCGGTTGTTTCTTCTGGCCCTGATGTTTGTCGGGGGCTGCGCCGGCTCCACCGGTGGAGGCATCAAAGTGATCCGCCTGCTGCTGATCCTCAAGCATGGAAAAAACGAGCTCAAGAAGCTTCTCCACCCAAGGGCGATATTCCTTGTCAAGGTGCGCAAAATCCGGGTGCGCAGCGAGGTAATGCTCAATGTGCTCGGCTTCTTTACGCTCTACATTGCTCTTTTTATCTTCTGCTCCTTTATCATGGCCGCCTTGGGCCTGGATATAATCACCGCCGTCAGCTCCGTAGCCGCTACAATGGGCAATATCGGACCCGGCCTGGGCCAGGTCGGTCCCATGCTCAACTACAGCGCCCTGCCCTTGTTCGGCAAATGGGTGCTCTGCATGTGCATGCTGCTGGGGCGGCTCGAAATCTTTACAGTAATCATTCTGTTTCTGCCCGAAATGTGGAAAAAATTCTAACAGCGCGCGCGAAGTCAAGTCTGGTAAGGAAATGATGTCTTATGGAGCTGGAACGAATTCGAAATTTCTGTATTATTGCACATATAGATCACGGCAAATCGACTCTTGCCGACAGGCTGCTCGAGGCCACCCACACTCTCGCCAGCCGCGAGATGCGCAACCAGGTGCTCGACTCGATGGACCTCGAGCGCGAGCGGGGAATCACGATCAAGGCGCATGCCATCCGCATGGATTATCATTGCCCGGATGGCAACAGCTACCAGTTCAACCTGATCGACACGCCCGGCCATGTGGATTTCACCTACGAGGTCTCCAGAAGTCTTGCCGCCTGCGAGGGGGCTCTCCTGGTGGTGGACGCCACCCAGGGGGTCCAGGCGCAGACTCTCTCCAACCTCATTCTGGCGCTCGAGAACAAACTCACCATTGTCCCGATCATAAACAAGATCGACCTGGCGGCTTCACGCATTGATCAGGTCTCGACAGAGCTGACAGAGCTCCTGGGAGTGGAGAGAGATGAGATCCTGCTGGTGAGCGCCAAGCTCTCCCTGGGCATCGAGGGTGTGCTCGAGGCTATCGTGCGGCGGATCCCGTACCCCTCGGGCGATGTGCACAAACCCCTTAAAGCCCTGATCTTCGACAGCGGTTTCGACTATTACCGCGGCGCTGTACCGTTTGTGCGGGTCATGGATGGTTATCTGGAGAAAGGCATGCAGATTCGCCTTTTTGCCAGCGGCGGCACTTACGAGGTTCTCGAGGTGGGCATGCTGAGACTTAAACCTGTACCGAAAGCGAGACTCAGCGCCGGGGAAGTAGGCTATCTGGTGGCTTCAATCAAAAAGCTGAGCCACGCCCGGGTCGGTGATACGATCACCGACCGCGACAACCCGGCGTCAAACCCTCTGCCGGGATACAAGGAAGTTAAACCGATGGTCTTTGCCGCTGTTTTTCCGGTGGATAATGAAGACTACGACGATCTCAAGGAGGCGCTCGAGCGCCTGCGGCTCAACGATGCCTCCCTGATTTACGAGCCGGAAAGCTCCCTCGCTCTCGGCTTCGGTTTCCGCTGCGGATTCCTGGGGCTGCTGCACATGGAGATTATCCAGGAGCGCCTGCGGCGAGAACACGATGTGCGGATACTGGCCACCGTACCCAATGTGCGCTACCGGATTCACCTCAAAAACGGCCAGTTGATCGAGCTCTCAAATCCCGCCGCTCTCCCTGACAGGGGGTTGATCGAGAAAATCGAGGAACCGATGGTCAAGCTACGCATTTTCGTGCCATCGGAGTATGTAGGTTCGGTGATGGAGCTCTGCAGGGAAAGACGGGGCGAATACGGGGATCTGATCTATCTCGATGCCCGCAAAATAGAGCTTATCTACCGGCTGCCTCTTTCGGAGATCCTGTTCGATTTCTACGACAGGCTCAAGACTATAAGCCGCGGTTACGCCTCTTATGATTACGAGTTCATCAATTACCGCGAGAGCGACCTCGTGCGGCTCGATATCCTGATTAACGGTGAAGTGGTGGATGCTCTCAGCGCTGTCATTCACAGGGACAAGGCCCGCCCCTGGGGCGTGCGGCTGATCGAGAAACTCAAAGAACTCATTCCCAGGCAGCTTTTCGAGGTGGTCCTCCAGGCGGCCATAGGCGGTAAGGTGATCGCGCGGGAGGTTGTCCGCCCGCTGCGTAAGAATGTCACCGCCAAATGTTACGGAGGCGATATCACCCGCAAGCGGAAGCTCCTCGAACGTCAGCGAGAGGGCAAGCGCCGGATGAAGCAGGTCGGCCGGGTCGAAATTCCCCAGGAAGCCTTCCTGGCCGTGCTGAAACTTGATTGATAAACTCCGAGGAAAAATCAGGATGCAAGCTCAGTTCAACAAGCCGCCGGAGCGCGATCCTCTGAATGTAGAAGAAAACGTCGCTGCCGGCCGGATTTTCTCCAAGACTGAAAGGGAGCGGTTCCTGGCCCGGACTATAATCTCCTTTTCGGGCTGGCGGCGTGTTTTCGCTGCTGATAAAGACGAGGAAAGCAGAACAGCCGAAATCAGCCCTCTTTCCGCTCTTTTCACTGCTGCGGCGGCCGCAGCGGCCGCCCGCCGACTCAAAAAACGCCTGGGCCGCGAGCCGGTTACAATAGCAGTTGCCATGGATACCAGACCCACAGGGTCCGGGATAGCTTTCAACGTGATAAGGGCTCTGCTTGCCGAGAGAGCCCGAGTGCACTGGCTTTCGGTCGCTCCCACCCCGGAAGCTTTAAGCTATACAGCAGGCACGGAGGAGGTCGACGGCCTGATCTATGTCACGGCAAGCCACAACCCCGTGGGACACAACGGACTCAAGTTTGCCGCGGCAGACGGCGGAGTGATCGCCCCGGGGGAAAACGAGCGGCTTAAAGGGGAGTTCCTGAATATCTTTAATTCCCAGGAACAGCTTGAGGAGCTCAGGCAGCGTATCCTCGCCGCCTCAAGCGGAGAGATCGAGGCTGTCTACAGTCAGGTGGAGCGTCATAAAAGCAGCGCCCTGCGCCTCTACCGCGAATTCACCAGCCGGGTGTTTACCGCCCACGACCAGGCCCTGGAAGCCTCCAGTCTGCTGGAGAAACTGCGGCAGCGCATCCTGGAACGGCCGATCGGGCTGGTGGCCGAGTTTAACGGGTCTGCACGTACCTGTTCCATTGATGTCGATTTCTTTCGCTCACTGGGCGTAAAGCTGAAAGTGATAAACGGACAGCCGGGCCGGATCAAACATGCGATTCTGCCTGAGGGTGAGGCCCTCCTGCCCTGCTGCCGGGCTCTCGAGAAAGCAGCCTCCCGGGATCCCTCTTTCGAACTCGGGTATGTGCCGGACTGCGACGGTGACCGGGGCAATGTGGTGCTTCTCGACCAGACAGGCAGGGCGCATCCCCTCCAGGCCCAGGAGGTCTTCGCCCTTGCTGTGGTATCAGAACTGAGTTTTCTCGCCTCTTTCG
>DATKXY010000020.1:0-2610 GCA_035528795.1 archaeon
TGTCCTCATGGATGGGGGATATGTCAGTGCTCCAAACTTAGCCATCTGGACGGAAGACGGGTGGGTTGTTGAAAATATTGGAGTGCCTCCGGATATTGAAGTGGAACAATGGCCGGCTGAGGTCATCGCCGGGCATGATCCTCAACTGGAAAAGGCCATCGAAGTCGTCATGGAAGAGCTCAAAAAAAATCCGCCCGTAAAAATGGAGCGGCCTCCTTATCCTGTAAGAGTGAAAAATAAGTGATCAGGTTTGATTTATAGGGTCAATTTTTTTACTCAACCTGTTCACGTTTTATAGACTATGATGATGGAGACTGTGGGCTGTAGGCTGTGGGCTATAGGGTTGCAATTCCAAGGTGTTAACTTTTGTTTGGGCTATCGATTGCAAACTATACTCTATAGGTTGTAGTTAGAACTCCTACAGCCTGCAGCTATAGCCTATTATTAGAAGTCTCGACATCATAACTTATTTCATTTGTGCATTTTAACCCCCTACCCCAATTCTGGGAAATGTTGCGGCGAGGTCGAACTTCGTTCTACCGACAACGACATAAACTTTTAATCCGCCCCTGCCCTTAGTCCCTTTCTGAATTATTTTCTCGATCCCAGGAACCACCTTCCTCCATGCAAAAAACAGCCATTGAAAACAAAAAACGTGGGGCAGGAGTGGGGCAAATCAGCCTGCAATAAAAACAAGGGTTCAGCCGTGATCAGCCAAACCCTTGTGATAACTGGTAGCGGAGGAGGGATTCGAACCCACGACACGCGGATTATGATTCCGCTGCTCTGACCAACTGAGCTACTCCGCCTAACTCTTTTATATTATTGGAATTAATATTATTCTAAGCAGACACTGTTGTCAACATTATTTTTGCCAGGCAAGAAGCCTGGATATATATTATCTTTAATTGTTCCGGCCTATGACAAGACCTTTCATCTGTCTGCCTGCGAGCCAGCTTCCGATGAAAATTCCAGCCGAAGACCTTATCCGCACCCTGTCCTCTGACGGCAGGGCTGAAATCCGGATCAAGGGCAGCCGGTTTATCGCTTTGGCCAGCCACGCTTACAGCCGTGAGGAGGCAGGAAAAATTATCCGGGCCCAAGAGAAAAAATATCACGCCGCCAGCCATCACTGCTGGGGCTGGCGGGCTCTGGAAGCCAGGGATGATTTCGGCTACAACGATGACGGTGAGCCCGCAGGGACAGCCGGCCTGCCGATTCTTAAGGCCATCGAGAAGGCGAACCTTCAAGGTGTGGCGGTAGTTGTCACCCGCTATTTCGGCGGAGTAAAATTGGGAACCGGCCCGCTGGCGCGGGCTTATGCCGGGGCTGCCGGAGAAGCGCTTGGGGCGGCCGGGAAAACGGACGGCATGCTCGCCGAGGAATTCGCCTTGACCTTTGACTACCCCCTGACAGGCCTGGTCAACAAGCTCGTAGAAAGCGGACCCGCCTTGATTACCACCCGCATTTTCGAGGAAAGGGTCGGTCTGAATATTGCAGTATCCCGCAGCAGGGCCGAACCCTTTATCCAAACTCTCACTGAATCAGCCGCAGGAAAAATAGAAATAAAGCCTCTGGGGATTCGGCCTGTGTTTCCGGACTAAGAGCCAGTAATCTCTCCATGAGGATCGATATTGATGAAAACGGCTGCCTTGCCGGTCGACCCGTCCTGCCCGGTGGAAGAACTGCCTGATACCCTGCCTTTACTGCCTCTTGAAGACAGGATTGTTTTTCCTAATGTCGTTGTGCCGGTGGCGATTGCTGAAGGGGCTTTTGCCCAGTTACTGGAAGAAAATATTTCCGAAAAGCAGTTGGTGGTGCTGGGCTACCCTCTGGAATTGGAGGATACCAAGGACAGGGAGAACAGGCGTTTTCTGCCGATAGGAACCCTGGGACGCGTGCTGAAAATGATGCGCATGCATGATTCCTCGATCCGTCTGCTTGTCCAGGGGGTCGAGAGGGTCACTGTGGAAGGGGTGCGATTTTTAGGAAGCCTCTATCTCTGCCGGCCCGGTCAGCACAGCGGCGAAAAGAGTTCAAAGTTCCAGTTTGAAGCTCTCAGGCGGGCGCTTCTCCTGCTTTTCCAGGAAATGATCGAATTGAACCCCAACCTGTCGGATGATCTGCGGCAGGCCTCTGATTCAATCAGCACGGCTGGTGAGCTGGCCGACTTCGTCGCCGCGAATATCGAGCTTCCGCTTCAGGAAAAAAGGGAGCTGCTGAGCGCCACGAACTCGCTCGAGAGAGCGCAAATGGTGATCGATTTTCTGGTCCGGGAACGGAATCTGATCGAGCTGAGCAAACAAATCCAGTCCAAGGTCAAGACACAACTCGATAAAGAGCAGCGGGAATATTACCTTCGCGAACAGCTAAAAGTGATCCAGCGGGAACTGGGAGAAGAGGACCCCCATAAAACAGAGCTCAATGAGCTCACCCGCCTGGTCAACAGCGCGAGAATGCCTTCAGAGGCTCACGAGATGGCTCATCGCGAGCTAGACCGCCTGCGCCGTATGCCCACCTCGGCCAGCGAATACCACGTTTCGCGCACCTACCTGGACTGGCTGATCAATTTACCCTGGAAAAAAAACAGCAAGGATTCCCTGAACATCA
>DATKXY010000021.1:0-4463 GCA_035528795.1 archaeon
TGATTTCGTTCAACGTCTGTGATCGTTCCGGAACCAAAGCTCTGTTCAGGATTATACACTGCGTGAAAATACATGGTAATCCATGGGGTAAGTGTTCCGGTTACCTGAAACTTTGCATCATGGATAACGAATTCTGATGCAGACTTTCCCACCTGATTGTTTTGTGTTGGGTGGCGCATGAGATATCCAAATTTTGAATCTGTGTTGGATTTTTGCATATCCGCAATAACGTTCATATCTGCACCGATGTACATTTGCCGATTTTCCAATAAGCCCGCTTCGCGCATCTTTAAAATCTGCCGCTGTTTACGGTTTATTTCCGTTGTGTGATCCAGTATTCGGTACGTGTATTCGGAATTAAACCTTACATATTTACTTTCTTCGGCGTTTAATAAACCGGCACTAAATGTGATAAGGGCAAGCAATAAAGCAAAAATTGTGAAATTACTATTCATGGTTTTCACTCCCCCTTTTTTTACAGGAGTACTCTCCCTGTAATTCTTATTATTAATACAACAGAGGAAATTCCCTTTTTCATCTCAATGAAATATTAGTAATATGTATGTTAGATGTCAATGGATTGCAGTTTTATCTAAAAATTCTATAGCGCCATTCCTACTCTCCGGGACTGATAGGAAATTCGATTTTCTCCTTAATAGATTTTAATGAACTATTATTGAAATAGCATTAGGCGATTGTGAATTATTTGTGAAAATTTAGGAAGAAAAGATTTTTTTGGATGGAAGGTTCATTTTCTTGAATCTTGGATGAAAAAAGCCGTGAAATGTGTGATTTACTCCAAACCGAAATGCTTCGCCACCGTTAATAATCAGCGTCATTTTTAATCAGATAATTTGTGCAACAGTTTAAAATCGAGCGGAGAAGCCCGGGTGTCAATGGCAGCAGGTTTGGGATAATCGATCGGCCACATGGACAAGTGCTTCAGGATTCTGATGATCTCATCCCGCTCCTGGATGAAGGCGATGATCCTCATCCGCCCCCCGCACTGGGGGCACTTCAGGGGGTCGACCTCGTACACCTGATAGATCAGCCGCGCCCAGGCCCGGCGGCAGGTCTTCCGCTCCGGGGCGTCGTCCACGACCACGGGCGTCGCGGGCTCCTCCAGCCCCATTTTTCTCCGTTTGCCCCGAGCGGCATTGGTATAATGCCCGTAGTAGCGGATGAACGCTTCATAATGCCCGGGGATATGGAGACAAACCCGATGGAAAAACTCGATGGCGTCAATCACCTCGAAGTTCCGTTTCTTCCCCTGATGCAGGTTAGAGCCTTATAGCAAATTCTAAAATTTGTTTACTTTTTTAGAACAAATTTTGAAATTGCTATCTATGGCTCTTATCCAGCTTTGCTGGGTTTGACTTGTACATCACGCAATTCGTTTTTTCGATATACCTGATTTTCTCTGATGAAAATGAGGCATGGACCAAGTACTGCGCCATCCTGCCCAACGCTTTCCGGTCGTCTCGACCAATGATCACTTCATTATGAACCGAAAATCCCGAATGGTGCCAGGACCGCATCTTTGCTAACAAGCCGTCGCTGATGCGGGTATTCTCCCTCATCATGGCAAAGACCTTTTCTTCGAATACAGCAGCCGCCTATGTCTGGTTTCCGTTTGTAGCAGCGCGGACTACCTATGCCGTTGACGAATCGTGCCTCGGGGAACCGCGCCACATCCGATATCTGCCTGAGGATCGGGCACCCGGCAAGCGACCGACCCTCCATCGCAGGGTTGTCGTCGAGGAAGCCAATAACTCGCATGGGGGCTCCTCGCTTGGCGAGAAGTTCAATGGTTTTGGCGATATCGATACAATTGCCATTGACTCCAAGGATAATGACTTCTTTCATGGACATCACACCCTCCGCCTTCTTGATGCCTTCCACTTACAACGGAGGGTAGACAAGCATTCGAGCAATTGTGTCAGCATCCAGAGCTTGGGCATCGGAAATGGTCAGTCTCCATTTCTCAAAGATCCTGCTACAGATAGTTTCTCCGTCGATACCACATCACTGCTTTGCTCATTATGTCGCGATAGTAGTGATCGGTATTCACGACTTTAACTTGTTCCTTCGTGACTCCGAGACGATCGAGGGCGACAACAATGCTATCGGGGAAGGTCCTTAGGTAGTCGTTCTCTTCCTCGATTAGTCGTAACGCCTCTGCTCGGTCCAGAGTGTCGGCCAGAATGGCCTTAGAGTACTTGCTCATCTTGAGGGTGAACCCATACTTTAGAAGGCCACAATAGCTAGCAAGGTCATGCAGTTCGCAATCGCTGTGTTCATGCCCGAAGGAGAAGCCGAATTCCCTTTCCAGCATCGCTGAGCGGTCCTTCTCGGTTCCCTCGAAGTACGAACCGAGGAGAATCAGCCGCGGGCGGCCAATCAATACACTCGCCATCGTGCGCACGGACTCACGGTACCAGGCGTCGCCGATCTTTCGGAGATCTTGGTCACTGCTCTCTCGCATGATATTGCGAAAGAACCCCGGGGTGACGCCGTCCGGATCAAGACCATCCCTGAGGGTGGACCCACCTGTGATCACGAGGTTGATTCCATGCTGGTGCGACAGCCTCCGTATGGGAAGCATGATGGAAAGATTGCATGGATAGCAGACCTTCCCGGTCTTCAGCATAAAGTGACGGAACATCTCAAGGGGGGGCGCTTGCGTCCAAACATGGTCAACGTCATAGAGGTTCACCGCGCGCTGTATGTTGTCTCGGGCATGAGCGGTGAGAAATGGTGAATCCATCGTGTAAGTAAGCACATTTAGATTGTGTTCTTCTCGACAGATATGCAAGGCGAAGACGCTGTCTTTGCCGCCACTCATCCCGACAAGAACGTGATATTTCTTATTCTCTTTCGACTTCTTCCACAGGACGTCCCGAATGCTCGCCTGTATCGCCGCTCGGGCTTCTTCGTCGTGGAGGAATCCTCCCCACCTCTTCTCATAATTGACGCAGAAGTTGCATACGCCTTCTCGGTTGAAGCTTATGCCCTTATGTGAGCTTGGTCTAATGCAGTAAACGCAGCGGTCCATAAGCTTTACCTTTTTCCTCATGACGGGATTATAAGAAGAATTTGATGAAATTGCAACCGATAATTGTGCATTTCCTGTGATTTTCTTAAAACTCTGGTTCCCGGGAAGCCTGCTTCCTGAAATTCACCTGGAAAATGGCCCGATATCGTCATTTTGTCCAGAAAATGAATGCTCCGCTGCCGGCAACATTCACATTATTATTTATTCAGACAATTTCCGCAATAGTTTGAAAGCAAACGGCGAAGCGCGGGCCTCGACCGGGCAAGGTTTAGGATACTCTATTGGCCACATCTTGAGGTGCCACAAAATGCGAATGATCTCCTCCCGCTCCATGATGAAAGCAATAATCTTCATCTGCTTGCCGCACTGGGGGCACTTCAACGGGTCAACCTCATAAACTTGGTAGATCGGTCACGCCCAGGACCAGCAGCTGGTTTTCTTTGTTTGAAAAATCTTCTGTAAACTCTTTTCCCTTTGTCGCTTGCAATTTGAACCTGAACAAACAGGATCGGTTTTAAAATAAAGTTGTTAATTTTTTAAACAGTCAGGGCCAATCCTGGAAATGGAAAACATTCAACTGTTCAGCTGCAAAAAGATCTATTGGAACTTGTCGCTCTTGCTTTTCAGGAACTGCAGGATGTTCAGCGCCTCCAGCGGCGTCAGGCGGGCGATGTCGATCTCTTTCAGCTTGTCGCGGATCTCGTCCCAGACCTTCAGCTCCATGTCCTCGGGGAACAGGCCGGGCTCCATGGCCGGCACTTTGCCGATGCATCCGGTGATGCGCTCCTTGACCAGGCGGTTCAGCTCCTTCTTCTCCAGGTTGAGCAGGATTTCCTTGGACCTCTCGATCACCGACCTGGGGATGCCGGCGATCTTGGCCACGTGGATGCCGAAGCTCTGGTCGGTGGGGCCGGCCATGATCTTGTGCAGGAAAATGATGTTGTCCTGCCACTCCTTGACCGCGATGTGGTAGTTCTTCACCCGCTCGAGGATGGCGGCCAGCTCGGTCAGCTCGATAATCTTACTCGGTGCTTGACTTCTTGACTTTATCACTAAAAAAAACCTCGTTTAAGGGTTGATGGTTTAAAAACTAAGAAGTTCAAGAGTTTACGAGTTGAAGAGTTGATGAGTTGAAGAGAGAAGACAATGCAAACTATGTTTATTCTCATTAACTCTTTAACCCTTGAACCCGTTAACTTCTTCACTTCTAAACCTTTTAAATCTTTGACTTTTTCTTGACTTCGAACCTCGAACATCGAACTTCGAACTTTTTTGCATTTCATGTGTTTTTAGATATAATTCCTCCATGAAGAAAAATGCACTCTTCTGGCTCCTGGCCTTCGTTCTGACCTTGATCCTGGCTGTATACCAACGCCTTAGCGGCCCGACCTACCCTATCCGGGGCTCG
>DATKXY010000022.1:0-33046 GCA_035528795.1 archaeon
GGCGATGAATATAGCAAAGAAAGCCGCGGCTCCCGCCACCTGTGAACCTCTTTTGATAGGCTGGTACATTCTGACTATGTCATCTTCCAGAAAAGAATAATTGAAAGACCGTTCAGGCTCATACCGCGACCATATCCCCTCAACGAATTTCAGCTTGACTTGAATATCTCCTGGGGTGAGCCTCAGAGACATTGTTCCATAATCTCCAGGGTCAAGTCGCAGTATCAGGGGTTTGATTTTGTTCTGCAGAGACGAGTAGTTGAAATCTTTCAGGACCCCGATGACGGCACCCATCTGGCCATTTATCCCGAACTTTTTCCCCACGGCAGAATCCCACCCAAGTTTCTTTGCAAGCGCCTCGTTGATGAGATAGCCCTGACCAAGATCAGTCTTAAAATCTCTCGAGAAGTTCCTTCCCTGAGTTAACTCGAGGCCATAGAACTGAACAAAATCATAATCAACCGAGATGACAGAAGCCATCCAGGAATCATCAGGTTTTCTGCCTTCAAAATCGTATGCAACTATCTGGTTGACCCATCCAAGTTTGCTCGAAGAAGCGGCCGCGCCCGTAATCGAAGGATTGCGCAGAAGCTCCTGCCGAATGGTTTCATATTGATTCCGAATCCTGTCGGTCATGGGTACGGTCACAACCTGCACCTTGTTGAATCCCATGTCCTTTTCCATGAGATAGTTAACCTGGCGGCCGATCAGCAGGGTGCAGACTATCAGTAATACGGAAAAGGCAAGTTGTGACACTACCAGTATCCTTCTAAGGAGCATTCCCCGTGATTCTGTCTTCGAGATCCCCTTCAATACACGCAGGGGCTGAAAAGAGGATAGAACAAAGGCTGGATGACTGCCCGCCAGAAGCCCTGCGAAAAGTGCGATGAGAATAAAACCGAGAATCAACACCCAATCCAGTTTCAGTTGCATTTTAAACATGTCATTGCAAACCGGCAGGGCTAATTCTATCACGCTCACGACCAAAAACATGGCTACTAAAGCCTGAATGATCGATTCTCCCAGGAATTGTCTGACTAGGTGCATCCGCCGTGCCCCGAACACCTTGCGCATGCCCACCTCCCGCGCGCGATGAGCAGCGCGGGCTGTCGAAAGGTTCATGTAGTTGACGCAGGCAATCACAAGGATCAACAGGCCAAGTGCGGATATAAGGGATAGAACAAGGATAACCGGGGTTTCGCCGCTGATGTGGCCCGAATGGAGAAAAATATCTTTCATCGGTTGCAGATAATAGGCGATCTTATCGGCATCTTCGGCAAAATATTTTTTCGAGAAGGCCGTGAATTTGCTTTCCAGATTCCCGGGATCCGCTCCCTCTTTCAGCAGAACGTAAGTGAGAAGGCCGATCCTTCCATACTCTTCGATCCAGTTGAATCGTTTTTTGTCAATGGGCGTCAGATAATTGAATCTCATAAGAGAGTTTGCGGGAACATCTTCCATTATCCCGGTGACTTTGAAATCCCCGGCATCCGGAAAGTAGAGGATTTTCCCGATTGGATCCTCATCTCCGAAAATTGTTGTTGCAGTCGTTTTCGTGAGAACGATACTATTGGGTTCCCTGAGGGCGGTCTTTGGATTGCCGCTTTTCAGCTTGAAGCTGAACACTTCGAATATGGATGGATCGGTGCAGACGGCCTTCTCCAGGTCGATCCATTTCCCATTGTACCTTACAGTCGAGTGCCATTGCCAGATGAATCTGGTATAATTCTCGACCTCGGGATAATCGTTCATCATGCTCGGTCCGATCGGCCCGGAGACACTCGGAGTATGCACGGGACTTTGACCCTCCGATTTCAAGATGCTGATGACTCTGTAAATCCGGTCGCCTTTTTCATGGAAATTGTCGGTTGAAAGAACAAATCGGATAAAGATCATGATTCCCATGCAGCAGGCCAGACCCAGGGCCAGCCCGACAATGTTGATCGCCGAGTAGACCTTGTGCCGCAGCAGGTTTCGCAGGGCCACTGTCAGGTAATTCCTAAACACCAATTACCTCCCGGACGTTCTCGGTAACGATATGGCCGTCGAGCAGGTTTACTATCCGGTGGCAGTACCCGGCGTAGTGCACTGAGTGGGTGACCATGACTATGGTGGTATTGGCCTTGTTCAGGTCTGTGAGCAGGTTCATCACCTCGTCGCCGTGGGCCGAATCGAGATTCCCTGTCGGCTCATCGGCCAGGATCAGCTTCGGCCGGGTCACCACAGCCCGGGCCACTGCCACGCGCTGCTGCTGGCCTCCGGAAAGCTGCTGCGGGAAATGGTTCCTGCGGTGGGTGATCTCCATCTGCTCCATCGCCTCGTTGACCCGCTTTTTCCGCTCCCCGGACGAAAGGCCGAGGTACAATAGCGGCAGCTCCACGTTTTCAAACACAGTCAGCTCGTCGATCAGGTTGAAACTCTGGAAGACAAACCCGATATTAGCCTTGCGCAGGTTGGCCCGCTGCCTTTCGGAGTAGCGGGAAACCTCCAGGCTGTTGAAATACTGTTCGCCGGAGGTCGGCTGGTCCAAGAGGCCCAGCAGGTTGAGCAGGGTCGATTTCCCGCATCCCGAGGGTCCCATGACAGCCACGAACTCGCCGGCTGTGACCTCTATGTTCACGTTGTTCAAGGCTGTGGTTTCTACTTCTTCGGTGGTGTAAACTTTGCAGAGATTGTTCGTTTTAAGCATTTCTTTCCTCCAAGTGAGCTGATCAGTAAAACGGTTAAAAGCCGGGAGACAATTTACTACGGTATCCTGCACTCATTTTATTTCAATACCAGCTTGTCCACATCCTGATAGTTTTCATAGGTTGAAGTGATCACTTTCTCTCCTGGTTTGAGACCTTCGAGCACCTCGAACTGTTCCATATTCTGACGGCCGATGCGGATCGGCCTGCGCACTGCGAACCGGCCCGAGGGATCGAGCACGAAAGCCCAGTTTCCCCCGGTGCTTTGGTAAAACCCACCCCTGGCCACCAGTATCGCCTCGGTCAGGTCTCCCAGGGCCAGCTTGATCTGCAGGGTCTGCCCCCTGCGGATATCCGGCGGTACCTCCCCGGTGAACTCCAGGTCGACTTCGAACTGCCCGTTCCGCACTTCAGGGTATACCTTTTTGAGGACAAGCTGATATGCCTGTCCGGCCAGCTCGCAGGTAGCGGTCTGGTCCTGGCTGACCCGGGAGATATAGTACTCGTCGATATAAGCCCGCACCTTGTAGCCGTCCAGCACGTCGATCTGCCCCAGGCGCTGCCCCTGGGATTTGGACTCTCCGATCTCGGCATCGAGCAGGGTCAGCTGGCCGCTCACCGGCGCCCGGAGAAACAGGTTCTCCAGGTTCTTCTTGACCGCCGACAGGTTCATCTGCAAGCGCTCGACAGAGGCCTCCATGCTGGCGATCTGCCCGTGACGGTACAGCGAATCCTGCCTGAGCGTCTCGACCGTGAATTCATATCTCTTACGCCAGTATTCCATATTATCCCGGCTCTTCTCATATTCCAGCTTCGGTGCCAGGCTCCTCTTGAACAACTCTTCCTTCTGCGAATAATCCCTCTCCGCTTCCCGCACCTGAAAGTCCGCTTCGATAAGCTGGTTCTGCCTGGTGATCGCCTGCTGATCGAGGTTTATCCGGATCGTCTGGAAGTTGTTGATCTGCTCGAACAGCAAAGCTTCCTGGTTCATCACGCTCAGCTCCAGGGCCGGGTTGGACATCTGGAGGATCGGATCGCCTTTCTCGACCATGCTGCCTTCCTCCAGGAATTTTTTCTCCACCCGTCCCCCTTCCACGGCATCGAGATATATGGTCAGCAGTGGCACCACGTTCCCCCGGATCGGTATGAATTCCCGGAAAGGCCCCTGGGTCACGGTCGAGATGGTGATTCTCTCCAACTCAACGTTCAATTTCGCGCTGCGGTCCCCCAGGATGAAGCCATAGAGCACCGCCCCCAAGAAAGTAACGGCCCCGGAGAGAAGCAAAATCCTTTTCAGCGTGAACCGTTTCTTTTCGATTATGCGATCCATCATTCCCTTCCCCGCTTAATTAATGTCAAGTATCCGGAAACACCCACTGTGATAACAACAGTGGCGAGCGACAGTAGCAGAACCTGGATCCATACGCTTATTATTTTCTCAAGAACCGGAAACATGATCACTCCTTTTCATCTTCAGCACAACTGCGCTACGCCTGGACTCTCCTGTTCAGGAAAGGATTCTCAGATCCAGCTAATAGAGCACATTACCCCGAAATAAAGCATAACTATGATCATTATCTCGCTGGCCAGATAAAGGGCCTGGTAGAGGTTCTTCACTGAGTTCTTCATTTTTCTCTCCTTGATTGTCAGTTTAAGCTCGAATGAATCAATTGCCCCCGATTTATGCGATAATCGTGCCATTCCTTCAACGCCTTTATTTTCAAGGACTTATAAATGCGAAGCTGAAAAGACCAGCCAGAAGTGTCCGCTGGCGATACAACTGTGTCCGTTGATGGGACAGGAGCAGCTTTCCCAAAACTTGGAATCTGGAAGAAACCAAAGGCTGCACCATTGCCTGAACCTGACCCAAGGCCTGGTTTTTCCCTGTCTAAAAAGGCCGGTCTCCTTTCTTCTTGACATTTTAACTGATTGTACCGAAAATAATTATGTTCAGAATTTGTCTTCCTGCCCCAGGATTGATTAATCCTGATAAGACCATGTCTGTCTCACCTGGATCATCAGGCTGGCCTACGGGCAGGCGGCTGGCATGGATTATGCCTGCTTATAAGTTATGGAAACCTTCTGACCTGCCGCTCATTCTCACCACGAGAGCATAGCCGTGAGCAAGACTTTCGACAAAATTCTCGTCATAGACGATGATGAAGATGTCCTTATTGCCGCCCGTCTGCTCCTCAAGCAGTATACGGCTCGATTGGATACTGAAAAAAATCCGCAGATGATCCCTAATCTGCTGAAGAACCAGGACTACGACATCATCCTGCTGGACATGAACTTTGCGCGTGACGCCACCAGCGGGGGGGAAGGCTTTCAGTGGCTGGACAGAATCCTTGGAATCGATCCCAATGCGGTTGTCATTATGATCACGGCTTACGGTGACGTGGAAATGGCTGTCCGGGCAATCAGGGCCGGAGCCACGGACTTTGTGCTCAAACCCTGGCAGAATGAGAAACTCCTTGCCACACTTTCATCGGCCATGAAACTTCGGCAGTCCCGGATCGAAGTGGACAGCTTACGTTCGCGCCAGCAGCAGCTCAGTGCTGACATCGACCGTCAGTTCCACGACCTGATCGGCGTTTCCACTGCCATGCAAAATATCTTCAATACTATCTGCAAGGTCGCCCTGACAGATGCCAATGTACTGATTCTCGGGGAAAACGGCACAGGCAAGGAGTTGGTCGCCCGGGCGCTGCACCGTCAGTCATTGCGGGCAGACCAGGTTTTCATCAATGTCGATATGGGAGCGGTCAGTGAGACGCTATTCGAGAGCGAGCTCTTCGGCCATGTCAAGGGTGCATTCACAGACGCCCGGGAGGCGCGGGCCGGAAGGTTCGAGATCGCCTCAGGGGGGACCCTCTTCCTGGATGAGATAGGCAACCTCCCCCTGACTCTGCAGGCCAAGCTGCTCAATGTCCTGGAGCACCGCACTCTCACCCGCCTGGGGTCCAACAAGCCGGTTCCTTTCGATGTCCGTTTGATCTGCGCCACTAACCTCGATATTTACGGAATGGTAGCGCAGAACAAGTTCCGCCAGGACCTGCTCTACCGCATCAACACTGTAGAAATCCATCTGCCGCTGCTCAGTAAGCGGCTGGAAGACATCCCTCTGTTGGTGGATCACTTCCTCGATATTTATTGCCGCAAATATAAAAAGGCGCATAAGCGCCTGGCCCCGGCGGCCCTGGACAAGCTGAAAAAGTATACCTGGCCCGGGAATATCCGCGAGCTGCGTCACGCCATCGAGCGGGCCGTAATATTAGGCGAAGGCCGGATTTTACAGCCGGACAGCTTTCTCCTTTCCGCGCCGGGGGCCAGGGAAGAGGACGGCCTGGTATTCGATGAATACAACATGGAGAAGGTCGAAAAAACGGTGATCCGGAAAGCCATCGAGAAACACGGCGGTAATATCAGCCAGGCGGCCCGTGAGCTGGGATACACCCGCAGCGCACTCTACCGCAGGTTGGGAAAATATGGGCTATAGAAACTTCCGCATCGTTTGTATCATCCGGGTGCTGCTTATCTGCGCCACGGCCGGCCTTTTGTTCTACCTGATCATGAAGACCAGCCACTACGCCACCATTTGTATTGTCGGCATTCTTGCCGTATATCAGATTTACGCCATGATCCAGCATGTCGAAAGAACAAACCGGGAGCTGGCTCGTTTCCTGGAGGCCGTCCGCTACGGAGATTTTTCAAGGTCATTCACCGGGGCCGGGCTGGGGTCGTCATTCGACCAGTTGAGGCATAATTTCAACGAGGTATTCGATGCCTTCCGTCAGGCCCGGGCAGAAAAGGAAGAGCAATACCGTTACCTGCAGACCGTGGTGCAGCATGTCGGGGTGGGTCTGATCTGCTACCAGCCGGACGGCGAGGTGGAGCTGGTGAACAATGCCGCCCTGCGGCTTATGAAAATGAAAGAGTTGAGGAATATCAGCAAGCTTGAGGCTTTCAGCAAGGATTTGGTCGATTCCCTGTTCCGGCTGAAAGCCGGCGAAAAGGCCCTGGTGCGAGTCGAAGACGACGGCGAAAGGCTCCAGTTGGTCATTTCCGCCACGGAGCTCAGGATGAGAGGAAAGATCTTCATCCTGGCCTCGGTCCAGAACATCCAGAGCGAGCTGGAGGAAAAGGAGATGGAAGCCTGGCAGAACCTTGTCCGCGTCCTGACCCACGAGATCATGAATTCCATCACGCCCATCTCTTCCCTGGCCTCCACGGCGAACGATCTGCTGAATTCCACCGGCAGCCCGAGCGCACAAAAATTCGAGACGGAAACTATCCGTGACATCCGTGAAGCCGTCCAGACCATCCGGAAAAGGAGCCTGGGACTGCTTCATTTCGTGGAGACCTACCGGAAGATTACTCGGATCCCCAAACCCAAATTCCGGATCTTTCCTGTGTCCGAACTCTTTTCCCACGTCCAGCAGCTCATGCGCCTGGATCTGGAAAAGAGAGCCATCGACTTCCATCTCTCTGTCGAGCCGGAGACGCTCGAGCTCACCGCCGACTTCGAGCTTATCGAGCAAGTCCTGATCAACCTTATCCTCAACTCCACTCAGGCCCTGGAAGGGAGAGCCGGCGCCCGGATCGATCTCGCCGCCCGGCTGGACACGATCAGCAGGCCGCTCATCCAGGTCAGGGACAACGGTCCCGGCATTCTGGAAGAAGTCCAGGAGAAAATCTTTATCCCCTTCTTCACCACCAGGCAGGACGGTTCCGGGATCGGCCTGAGCCTTTCCAGGCAGATCATGCGGTTGCACCGGGGCACGATCAGGGTCCAATCAAAACCCAATCTGGAAACTGTTTTTACCCTGAGATTTTAAAGATTTCAGGAAAAATAGAGTTATAATGCCATACTCTGTTTTTGGCGGATATCGACTTTCTAAATCCGGATGATCCATAAAGAAGGGAGTGTGATTGCTTTGAATTGGCGGCGTGGTGTTCTCTGGCGCCTTCGGGGCGGGGGGGGATTTTATATTCTGACTCCTGACTTCTGTCTCCTGAATTCTCCTGAAAAACAGAGTGAGAATGATCTCAGGTCCATCAACTGAATAGATTACAATAAATTTAAAATTTTTTTGGCTAGTATTTACAGTTGTCCTTTGGGAGTATTTTTTTATTGAGCGGGATTGCACGATGCGCTGCAAAAATCGACATTTATACTGGTTGTTTCTTATATTCCCGATGGTTGCAGCATCTGCATGGGCGCAGGACCGTAAGAGCGAATCCGGGATACGGTCATTTCCAGGAGCGGAAGGATACGGCGCTGTCACTCCCGGGGGAAGAGGCGGAAGGGTGATCAAGGTGACGAACCTGAACCCGGTGGGTCCGGGCAGCCTTCAAGAGGCGGTGAGCGCGGAAGGTCCGCGCATTGTGGTATTCGAGGTGAGCGGTGTTATTCAGGGGCCGGTCGAGATAAAACACGGTCAGATTTCGATCATGGGACAAACTGCCCCTGGAGCCGGGATAACGATCCGGGGGCCCCTGACCACCAGACCTGGCCCGGAACTCAGGGACATCGTGGTGCGTTTTCTGCGCGTGCGACCCAGGCCGCACACGGGCTGGAACCAGGATGCAGTTACTTTCGATGATGTGGCGCACTGCATCCTGGACCATATCTCTTGCTCGTGGGGCAGCGATGAAAACATGGGGCTTTACAATGCCCGCGATATAACAGTCCAGTGGTGCGCCCTCGAGGAATCCGACCCGATAGGCTATCCGGACGGCCGCGCCCACAACGTGGGCCTGTTGAGCGGCCCGGGCGGGACGCGGATTTCCATCCATCACAATCTGTTCGCCCACCACAGGAGGCGCTGCCCGGCCGTGGCCAACGGGCCGACAGATATCCGCAACAATGTCTTTTACAACTTCCGTGACGGCCTGTCGCACGAAGGGCACCGCCCCAACAATCTCGGTTTCAACGTGATCGGCAACTACTACAAGCGCGGCCCCAGCGATCCGCAAATATTCCCCTTCTGCTTTGTGGAAGGTGTCTCCTATTACCTGCGGGACAATTACATAGACAGTATCGGAGTGATCCAGAACCCCTGGGCCGAGGTAGACAAGCTTTCCGGTCTCAAACGTTACGCAGCCTGGGGAGTGAGGGCCGAGCGGGAATACCCCGTGGCGCCTGTGACCACCCAGGAGCCGGAGGAGGCTTATAAGCTCGTCCTGGCCGGGGCGGGTTGTTTTCCGCGGGACGAGGTCAGTCTGCGAACTGTAAAGGAGGTCGCCTCCGGCCAGGGCTCCTGGGGGCGGCACGAGCCTGCCGACGGCTTGATGGCGGGACTCGCGGTCCAGGCGCCTCCAGCGGACCAGGATAGCGACGGCATGCCGGATGTTTGGGAGCGTGCCAATGGGCTGGACCCCGAATACTATAGCGACCACGACCGGATTATGCAATCCGGCTACACGGCTATCGAGGAATACTGCAACATGCTGGCCCAAATACTCCTCGCTGGGGCAGACAGGTAGAAATCCTGACTTGGTCGCCTCGGCACTTCACCTGTCTATCCTGTGCCCCTCGACGGCTCATGGCTCATCGTAGAACACAGGACTGCTCAGGTTGTCCTGCCTGTCCACAGAGATTATCGCATAGTGGGCTTTCCCGTTTTTCCCGGCGCTGAAATCGAAGAAGGAGACTTCCCCTCTGGGCAGCGAGGCGATCAGGTACTCCTGGCCGCAGGGCGGGCGCGAGACAGGGGAATAGTAGACATTGTAGTAGCGCACGTCCGGGGACAGGGAGCTCTGCCATTGGAGGTAGTATTGTCCCGGGGCCACCCTGGTCCCTCTCAGGTCCATCGGCGCTTCCGGAGGGATATTGTCCCAGTTGACTCCAGTCCTCAGGGTCTTCCTGATATCGAGCTTCCAGTCCGGGCTCACCCTGACCTCGATCACCGGTGAAAGGCTGTCGCTCTCCAGGCCCGAATACTCCTCGCTGGTCACTGCATAGTAATATACGCTTCCCGCTTCGAGGGTCCCGTCCAGATAGTGTTGCTGCCCGGCCGGGCATTCAGCAAGGGGGTTAAAACTGTAATTATCGCCTTTGATCCGGTAGATGCGATATAATCTGACTTCGCGGGATAGCTCGGGCGGTTTCCATTCAAGCCGCACTCCCCGGTCCTGCGCTGTGGCGGACAGCTCCACCGGGGGAGCGGGCCGCGCAGCCACCACCAGATAACAGTCGTAGCCGCCCGTTTCCGGCTGCATTACAGTGGAGGTGAAAAAACACTTGGTGCCGTCCGGGCTTTGCGCGGGCCGGGCAAGGGAGCAGTAATCGTGTTCCCGCCCGGGGATTGTCTGCCACTGGGTATGAGTGTTGCAGAGCACCTCCACTTTTCTGCCGTCCAGGTGGGCCCAGATGATTTTCCCTGCCCAATGGTTCTGTTCTCCCTTGCCGGGAGCGGCGAAAAAGTTCTCCTTGTCGTAGCCATCCCAGGCAATATGCCCGCCGGTCGCCTCGGTGTCATCCGCAAGCTGCATGAGGTGGCTGTCGTTTATGTAATCCCACACGTGAAGTCCCCGGTTGCCCATCCCTCTTTCCTGTTCACCCCAATAGGCCACCTGCCCGCCTCCGGCAGGCCATGCCGGATGGCTGAAATACGGCCGTTTCCCGTGGTCCCGGGCGTAAGCCAGGCTGATTTTGTCTTTTTTCCCATCCAGGGGGAAATCGAAGAAAACGTATTCGCCTACCTTGTCGAAAGGTCCATAGTTCAGCACGTAATTGTCGTCCGGGTTACGGCGGAAAGTGATATCGTGGATATGCCACTCCTCGCTCTTCTTATGGTCAGGGTCGTCGATACCCATGGCGAAGGGATAGGAATAGATCATCTTCCGGTAATTTGCCGAGCTTTTCCGCATGTCGAAGAAATACAGCCGGGGCTGGTATTCCTGCGACCCTATGTCCTTGACCATGATAATGTCATTGTCCGAGGGGTATGAGAATATCACCCGCCGCCTGCCGGCAGGCTCCAGGGCCCCGATTTTCTCCAGCGCGAAACCACCCCTTGTATCGGCCTGGTAGAACCACGCGCGGTCGACGAAGTACACCAGTGCAGGGTCATCCCGGTCCCAGATCACGTGGCGCGCCAGGTCAACCAGCTCCGGGTACGGCCTGCCGTCAAGATGGGGCAGAAGGTTCAGCATCCCGCTCCCGTCCGAGTTCATGATGAACATCCGCTTGGAGAGCTTGTACTCCGTCTCCCCGGGCAGGAACCAGCGGTCCGAATTGAAAACGAAGCGCGACCCGTCGCTGTTCCAGGGAGAACGGTTGATATGGCAGTGGGGCGTGTTTCTCGAGAAGTCGTGGGTCAATCGCCAGACTTCCCGGCCTGTCTCCGGATCCCGGAAGATGAGCAGCTCCGGTTGAAGAGAGCCATCGCTTCGCCAGAGGTACTTTCTGAAAATCTCGTCCCGCGGCTTTTCTTTTATACTCTCCAGGCGCCTGAAAACTTCGGTGAGGTTATAGTAAACTATCCCGGGAGAAAATTCACTCTGGCCGGCGGCTTGGGAAACAGAGAGGAAGCACAAAAGAAACGATAAAAAAATGATTAATAAAGTTTCTGGATTATTACGCCGCATAAATGATCCTTTTAAGAGCGTGAAATATTTATAACGGCAAGCAAACTTAGCCCTCTGTTTTCAGACTGCATGCAAGCCTTGTTGCCTGCTCCCGGAAATGTTACCGGTGATTTATCCCGCGCAATAAGTCTGAGGCTGGCCTGCCTGCAATATAGCTCTCTCAAAATATAACTCAATCCATGCAGGAGGCGAATAAGGAAATAATCCTTATCTTTGGGATAATAACGCCTGCACGCACTCAAAATCCACATCCGCTTGTTCTTTTTCAATATTGCAGTCAATAATTTCCTATTTTTGCTCACGGCCACCCAAATATCTGGCCAGGAAACTCTCTACCGCTTCATAAAATTTGAGTCGATTTCCCAATGTGGCAAAACTATGCCCCTCATCCGGGAAAAGGAGGTATTCCACGGGCTTGCCACCTGACTGCAGTGCCTTGACAATAAGTTCGCTTTCTTCTTTTTTGACCACTTGATCCTTCGCACCATGGGCGAGCAGCAAGGGAATTTTGATCTGGTCGACTTTGAACAGCGGCGAACGGGATTTCAGGAACTCTGCCTCCGTCTCCGGGTCGCCTACCCTTTCATGGTATATTTTTTTTAAAAGTTCCAAATCCGGAGAGATGTTTTTAATTCTAGCTATCAGATTACTGATGCCGCTTCGAGCGACGGCGCAAGCGAAAACATCTTGTGTGAAGGCGGCACCCGCCAGGGCCGCATATCCCCCATAGGAAGTCCCATAGATAGCGATACGCTCAGGATCCGCAATACCCTCTCTGACAGCCCAGTTAACACCGTCTATCAGATCATCGTGCATCTTGCCGCCCCACTCCCGGTTGCCGGCATTGAAAAATTTTTTTCCAAATCCCCTTGAGCCGCGGTAATTGATCTGCAATACCGCATAACCACGGTTTGCAAGCCACTGCACCTCTTGATTCCAACGATTAAACCCCCAGGAATCACGGATCCAGGGACCGCCATGGACTAATAATACCATGGGTAAATTCCTTTTTTCGACTCCCCCGGGAAGAGTAAGGTAGCCGTGCAGAGTCAATCCATCCCGGGCTTCCAAAATGATGGGCTTTATGGATGCCAGGGTGTACCGGCTCTGTAAGGATTGCTCGCTAAAAAGAAAAATGGCTTTCCGGGTCTCGCGATTATACACATAATAGCTTTTTGGACAGTTATCAGCGGTGAATCCGATGAGCCAGTTCTTACCAGCCCTGTCCTGGCTGATTTCAAAATCGCCATAATGAATCCGTCTGATCGCCTCGAAATCCTGCTCGAGATCTTGATCGAGTACCTGCCAGTAGCTGCGTTCCCTATTATAACTTACAGCCTGTACCTTTCGGTTCTTAGGATGGGTAAGCCAACCTGAAATATCGTAATCGTATTCGGGATCAGATACTAGAACCCTCCGCTCACCGCTGGCAATGTCTAGTTGAACAAGCCTTCTCATATCGGAGTTCCGGCTATCGGCCAAATAAAGACCTTGGTTGTCCGGAGTGAAGCCAATAGCATAGCTTTCGTTATCTTCCGGCCCCCAAGCTATCAGAGGATACCAGGGGCTGACAGTAGTGTTACGGATAAGAAGCTGGCGGCCGCCGTCCAGGGTTACCGCATTGGCCCCTCTGACATTGAAATCATGGTCTGTCAGCCATCCGACCCATCCCCACCATTCCCTTACTGTACCGGGGTTTTCGGTATCCAGCTTAAGTGTACCTGTATTCAGATTTAGCCGGTACACATCGGACAAAATACGGTCGCGAAGATTCAGACTGACCAGCAACTGATCTCGGTAGTCAGGATCAGTGGCCACAACCGAAGCATTGACGCAGGCAAAGGGGGTCATGTTGCGGGTAATTTTCCTGGTCAGATCGACTGAATAAAGGTGAAAGCTCTGGCCACTCTCGGAGTCTGGAATGTAAATAATATGGGTGTTATCCTCAGCCCAGATAAACCACGTAATACCGCGCTTCTTCTCATGGGTAACCAATCTGTCATCCTTTTTTCCTATGGTGCGGATCCATATATTCATCACTTTAGCCTTAGGTGCGCAATAAGCCACGCGAGTCCCGTCGGGCGATATTTTGGGATTAATTATTTCCGGATCGCCGAAAAGGACTTCCCGAGGGATCAACTGTGGAAGCTGGGCAAACGCCCTTACGGAAATGCCGATCAGGATTACTGCGTAAGCAAGCGCCTGCTGGAACCCTGGGAATAACCTCGAAAGAGGCATTATTAGATTCTCCTTAATCTCCCGCAATTATCGCAAAAATGATAGACACAGTTTAATTTGTGATAACCTGGTGCGAGAGATCAATATTTTGTTGCCAGTTCGAGTTAACAGTGGTAAAGGCGTTTATTAAAACTTTTTGCGATAGGGAGGAAAATCATTGCTTGAGGATGGTGTATCGTGTTGGATTCTATCAGTTTGCCGGACTTCAGCTATTCGTCATAAAAATTGAGCATTACACCGATGACACAAATTTACACCAATGCTGATATAAAAAGACACAGGCCCTCCTGCTTGATATGCTTGGAGCTGTCAAAAGTAAATTTCTGTTAATACGGTCCTCTTTCTACCAAAAATAAATTGGCCGGATTTGGAAATAAGGCGGTTAGAGAGTGATTTACGCTGATAAAGCAAACACAAACTGGGAATGATAATCAAATAGCACACAAATCTTGCCTGTCTGGTCAAGAAAAATTTGAGTCCTCACTTGTATTCTTTTTGCCTGGCCACTATATTAGAGAGCCTCAATAACTTTCTCTAATCCGGATGATTTAGAAAAAACAGAAACTGAATAATCGTTAAAGTCAACTTATGCCCAAACAGGTCTGACCGAGGAGGGAACAACCTGCCGCGGTGGATCAAGATCCACGTAAGGCCTCAGTACTTTTTCCTACACTCTGTCCACAAATATCCATCTCTACGGCAATGAAAGAAATTGCATCGTTAATTTCTTTCCGGTGACTGCCAACCGGAATTTCTGCACCAACAAACAAATTACATCCATAGGCCTGGAGTTCGCCAGACAACTTTCTTTCCCCTTACAGGGAGATTTATGACGATATGCCAATTCCATAATCCCTGATCAAAACCTTTAGCGGGAGTGAATGAGATGTTGAACAAAAGAATTCCTGACCAGATTATTTTTATTTGTGCCCTTTTTCTAGTACTCGTTACTCCTGCAAAGATCTACTTGCAAGACTCTTAACCAGAACTTTCCGCTGCCGGAGACCTGGTTTTTCAATTCCAGCCAGGCGGTGGGATTAATTCCGCTCCGGCCATTGGAGATGACGGGACTCTCTATTTTGGTTCGGATGACGATTATTTGTATGCCGTGCTGCCTGATGGCACGCTTAAATGGAAGTCGGCTACAAGAGGAGATATAACAGCTTCTCCGGCTATCGGGGCTGACGGGACCATTTATGTAGGCTCCGCCGACAATTACTTATATGCTTTTAACCCGGATGGCTCAACTAAATGGACTTACCGGTCTGATGGTGGGATAGGTTTTTCTCCAGCTCTAGGCAGCGACGGGACTATTTATTTCCTCACAAACGGATATTTGTATGCTCTTGATCCAGCCGGCCAGCTTATCTGGAAATATAATATCGGCAATACAATATATAACAGTTCAATTTCTATCGGCCCTGATGGAACGATTTATGTTGGAACATCGGACATTTTATATGCCGTTCACCCTAGAGGCTGGCTCAGATGGCGCTATGAGACTGTCAATCCTGCGGTATCTGCTTCAGCCATAGGTATTGACGGAACCGTCTACTTTATTTCCTATAGACAATATGGGGGTGATATTTCTTTGTATGCCCTCAGCCCGGAGGGGCTTCTCAAATGGAAATACGACACCATGGGAGCCCAAGAGATAAGTGTCAGCACTCCAGTACTAGGCGCTGATGGAACAATATATTTTTCGTGCTCCAATTTTTGCTGCGCTCTCAATCCGGACGGTTCGCTTAAATTGCAAAACACACAAGTGAGTTTTGGTAATATTATTATTGGATCTGATGGGAATATCTATTTGTGTACTTCGAAATGTATATATTCAATAGCTCCTGACAATACGCTTAAATTAATCTATGATCAGGGGGGACCTTTCTCTTCGGTTAACCTTTCACCTAATTCTTTTGCAATAGGCAACGATGGGACGATTTATGTTATTGGTGGGAGTATATATGGTGGTCCTGGATATTGGCTCGCTATGCAAAGTGGATCGAGTGCCGGCTTGGCAACCGACAGCCCCTGGCCCAAAATTGGACACGATCTTAAAAATACAGGCCGGAGCGCCAGCCAGGAGATTCCGGTCTATAGCGGATTGGCCGGAACCGGGAAATGGAGATATCAAGCCTCAGCCGCGATCTACTCCGCACCGGCAGTGGGCAATGACGGAACCATATATTTTGGGACCTCTGACGGTTATTTGTATGCTGTGTCCGGAACCGATTCGCTTAAATGGCGTTATCGGGCCAGGGGTGGAATAAATTTATCACCGGCCGTAGGCAGTGACAATACAATTTACTTTGGCTCCAATGATAGATATTCCTCTCCACCCAATGATGGATATTTCTATGCACTAAATCCGGATGGTTCTCTAAAATGGAAAAATGAGGGAGGTGCTGCTACTCAACCGGCTTTAGGCAATGACGGGACTATCTATATTGTTCGCACCGATGGCTATTTAGATGCACTAAACCCGGATGGCTCGCTTAAGTGGAGGTACTGGATCAGTACTGAAAATCCCTCACCGGCTATCGGCGGAGATGGAACCATCTATGTTGGAGGAGGATGCAATTTATTTGCCTTTCATCCCAGGGGCTGGCTTAAGTGGAGATATGAGACAGGTGGTGGTATAGGATCCTCACCAGCAATAGACAATGACGGGACCATCTATTTCGGCTCTGATGATAACTATTTATACGCTTTAAAACCTGACGGGTCGCTTAAATGGAAATATGAGACAGGTGGTTCTGTACATAATTCCTCTCCGGCTATCGGCGCAGATGGAACCATCTATTATATTAGCCCCGGTTATTTATATGTAATCCACCCGGATGGTTCATTAAAATGGAAAAATGAGATAGGTTATAGAGATGGGTATGGTCCTTACAATGCTGTAGTATCCTCACCGACTTTAGGCAATGATGGGACTATCTATATTGGTTCCCCGAAAGCTTTTTTACTCGCTTTTGACCCGGAAGGCTCACTTCTCTGGACGTATTGGATAGGGGGGCAAGAGTACAGCTCACCGGCCATAGGCCCGGATGGCACTATTTATTTCGGAGCGGATGACGGATATTTATATGCAGTGCACAGCGGGACAACTGAGGGCTTGGCAAACGCCAGCCCCTGGCCGAAATTCGGGCATGACCTGCAAAACACAGGCCGAAGCACTGCTCCGCCCCCTCCTCCATACAAAGCCGCCGGAAACGGGCAATGGAGATACCAGACTGCCGGGACCATCTATTCTTCCCCGGCCATTGGAGCGGATGGCACCATCTATATCGGCTCCATGGACTCTTCTTTGTATGCCCTAGACCCCCGGGATTCTTTAAAATGGAGCTTCAAGGCTGAGGCAGGAATAAAATTAGTGCCGGCTATAGGCAGTGACAATACCATCTACTTTGGTTCCAATGATAAATATTTCTATGCACTAAATTCGGATGGTTCGCTTAAATGGAAGTACATTACGGACATAGAGATAGCATCATCTCCAGCAATCGGAATGGACGGGACTATCTATATTGGTTCCAACGAAGGCTATTGGTACGGATTTTTGTATGCGCTTAACCGTTACGGTACCCTGAAGTGGAAATACCAGACCGGCGGCGCTGTTAATTCCTCTCCGGCTATCAGCAGTGGCGGGAATATCTATTTCGGCTCCGACGACCATTATTTTTATGCTCTTTATCCTAATAGCTCGCTTAAATGGAAATACCAGACTGGTGGCGCTGTCACTTCCTCCCCGGCCATCGACAGCCTTGAGAACATCTATTTCTGCTCCAACGATAATTTTATATATGCTCTTAAATCTGACGGCTCGCTTAAATGGAAATTAAAGATAGGTTGGTATTATGGTACTGCCTCGCCTGTGATCGGTGTGGATGGAACGATATACCTAGGATCCTCTAGCGGTTTTTATGCCATCAGCCCGATTGGCGATCTTAATTGGAGCTTCACGCCAAATATCTATGAATTTGTATATTCAAATTCATCGGCCATTGGAGGAGATGGAACGATCTATTTTGGTTCTAATAACGGGTTGTACGCTTTAAGCCCCACCGGAACACTGAAATGGAAATACTGGATAGGGCCTTCTATAAATTCCAGTGCGCCGAATCTGGGCAATGACAGTACGATTTATGTCGGAGCTGAGGATGGCTTTCTATATTCTGTTTACAGGGGGACAGATACAGGGTTAGCGCCCAGCCCCTGGCCCAAATTCCGGCATGACCAGCAAAATACGGGCAGGTCAGGCGGGACTATCATCCCGCTTCCCCCTGTTTTTAATTCATCAAGCGGAAACGTAACATTCAAAGATACCACCGGCTATTATGATATTTGGGTTAAACTGAACAATGTGCTGATTGATCCTGTCGTCAAAATGATTGTCAGTGAAGATGGAGGGATTACTTTCCGGGATACGGTTTCATGTTCTGTTGAGCAGGACAGGTACACTGCAACAATACCGGCGTGTCCTATTGGAACAGTTTTGAATTACTACTATGAAGCTGTCGGTGCATCGGGTGAGATTGAACGTTTGCCCTCCGATGCCCCAACAAAAACTTACACCCTGAATGTATCCTTGTACAAAACCGGGGATGTAAATGATGACTGGAAAGTTGATATCTTTGATTTGCTGGAACTACTTAAACAGCTAGGAGGATTAGTTACGCCTACCAGCCAGGGGGATGTAAACAAAGACAGTAAAGTGGATATCTTTGATTTGCTGGAACTACTAAAAATATTAAGTTAATCTTGATTATTGAATGGAAATGGCATCTGATAGTTTTATTTGTTTTTGAAAAATTTCCAATATATGGTGGGCGCTACCGGATTCCATACAGTGACCTACTGCTTGATATGCTTGGAGCTGTCAAAAGTAAATTTCTGTGAATCCGGTCTCTTTCAAGCAAAAATAAATCGCCCGGGTTTGGGTATAAGGCGGTCGGAAAGTGATTTCCGTTGATAAAGCAGCCACAAACTGAGAATGATCATCAAATAGCACACAAATCCTGCCCATCTTGTCAAGAAAAATTTGAGTCCTCACTTGTATTTTTTTTCCTGGCCATTATATTTCCACAGCCTTAAAAACTTTCTCTAATCCGGATGATTTAGAAAACCAGAAACTGAATAATCGTTAAAGTCCACTTATGCCCAAACAGGTCTGACCGAGGAGGGAACAACCTGCCGCGGTGGATCAAGATCCACGTAAGGCCTCAGTGCTTCTTCCTAGACTCTGTCCACAAATATCCATCCCTACGGCAATGAAAGAAATTGCATCGTTAATTTCTTTCCGGTGACTGCCAACCGGAATTTTTACACCAAAAAACAAATAACATCCATAGGCCTGAAGTTTGCCAGACAACTTTCTTTCCCCTTACAGAGAGATTTATTACGGTATGCCAATTCCATAATCCCTGATCAAAACCTTTAGCGGGAGTGAATGAGATGTTGAAAAAAAGAGTTCCTGACAAAATTATTTTTGTTTGTGCCCTTTTTCTAGTAATCGTTACTCCTGCAAAGATCTACTTGCAAGACTCTCAACCAGAACTTTCCGCTGCCGGAGACCTGATCTTTCAATTCCAGACAGGCGGTGAGATTAAATCCGCCCCGGCCATTGGAGATGACGGGACTCTCTATTTTGGTTTGGATGACGATTATTTGTATGCCGTGCTGCCAGATGGCACGCTTAAATGGAAGTCGGCTACAAGAGGAGATATCACAGCTTCCCCGGCTATCGGGGCTGACGGGACTATTTATGTAGGCTCCGGCGACAATTACTTATATGCTTTTAATCCGGATGGTTCAACTAAATGGACCTACCGGGCCGAAAATTATATAAGTGCTTCTCCAGCTCTAGGCAGTGACGGAACTATTTATTTCGGATCCTGGAATGGATATTTGTATGCGCTTGATCCAGCCGGCCAGCTTATATGGAAATATTATACCGGCCAATATATATCTAATTTCAATTCAATTTCTATCGGCCCGGATGGAACGATTTATGTTGGAGCATCAGGCATTTTATATGCCGTTCACCCTAAAGGCTGGCTCAGATGGCGCTATGAGACTGGCAATCATGGGACGTATGCTTCAGCCATAGGTATTGACGGAACCATCTACTTCACTTCCGTTATATCCCATGCTTATTCGAACAATGAATTTTTTTTGAATGCCCTCAGCCCGGAGGGGATTCTCAAATGGAAATACGACGTCTGGAAATACGAAACCTTAACAGCCAATATTATCAGCGCTCCGGTAATAGGCGCTGATGGAACAATATATTTTTCGTCCCCATATTTTTTCTGCGCTTTCAATCCGGATGGTTCGCTTAAATGGAAAAGCACAATATCAGCGGGTTCGGCTGATATTGGTGTTAGTGGTGCTATTATTATTGGATCCAATGGGACTATCTATTGGGGTACTTTGTCACGTATATATTCCATAGCCGCTGACAATACATCGAAATTAATCTTTGATGATCCTTTGAGATGCCTTTCACCTAACTCTCTTACAATAGGCAACGATGGGACGATTTATGTTTCTAATTGGGATATATGGGAACGTTTTGGATATTTATACGCTATGCAAAGTGGATCGAGTTCAGGATTGGCAACCGACAGCCCCTGGCCCAGAATTGGACACGATCTTAAAAATACAGGTCGGAGCGCCAGCCAGGAGATTCCGGTCTATAGAGAATTGGCCGGAACCGGGAAGTGGAGATATCAAGCCTCGGCCGCGATCTACTCCGCACCGGCAGTGGGCAGTGACGGAACCCTGTATTTTGGGACCTCTGACGGTTATTTGTATGCAGTGTCCGGAACCGATTCCCTTAAATGGCGCTATCTGACCAGGGGTGAGATAAAATTCTCACCGGCCATAGGCAGCGACAATACCATCTACTTTGGCTCCAATGATAAATATTTCTATGCACTGAATCAGGACGGTTCTCTGAAATGGAAAAATGAGGGAGGTGCTATTTATTACTGGCCATATGAGAATGTTTTAGCATCCTCACCGGCTTTAGGCAATGATGGGACGATCTATATTGGTCGCACGGATGGCTATTTATATGCACTAAACCCGGATGGCTCGCTTAAGTGGAGATACATGTGTGGCGTGGGTACCTCACCGGCTATCGGCGGAGATGGAACCATCTATGTTGGAGGAGGAAACAACAGTTTATATGCCGTTCATCCCAAGGGCTGGCTTAAGTGGAGATACGAGACAGGTGGTGGTATAGGATCCTCACCAGCAATAGACAATGACGGGACCATCTATTTCGGCTCTGGTGATAACTATTTATACGCTCTTAAGCCTGATGGGTCGCTTAAATGGAAATATGAGACAGGTGGTTCTGGGACTAATCACTCTCCGGCTATCGGCGCGGATGGAACCATCTATTATAGAAGCGGTTATTCTTTATTTGTAATCCGCCCGGACGGTTCATTAAAATGGAAAAATGACGTAGGTGCTGTTGATTGGTATCCATATTACGTTGGTGTAGTATCCTCACCGACTTTAGGCAATGACGGGACTATCTATATTGGTTCCCCTAAAGCTTTTTTACTCGCTTTTGATCCGGAAGGCTCACTTCTCTGGAAGTATTGGATAGGGGGGATTGAGTACGGCTCGCCGGCCATAGGCCCGGATGGCACTATTTATTTCGGAGCGGATGACGGATATTTATATGCAGTGCATAGCGGGACAACTGAGGGATTGGCCAGCGCCAGCCCCTGGCCGAAATTCGGCCGCGACCTGCAAAACACAGGCAGAAGCACTGCTCCGCCCCCTCCGCCCTACAAAGCCGCCGGAAACGGGCAATGGAGATATCAGACAGCCGGGACTATCTATTCTTCCCCGGTTATTGGAGCGGATGGAACCATCTATATCGGCTCCATGGATTCTTCTTTGTATGCCCTGGACCCCCGGGATTCTTTAAAATGGAGCTTCAAGGCTGAGGCGGGGATAAAGTTAGCGCCGGCTATCGGGGCTGATGGTACGCTTTATGTTTCCAGCTCTGGAGATTATTGGGCGGGTGGAAATTATTTATATGCTCTTAAATCTGACGGCTCGCTTAAATGGAAATACAAGACCGACCGTTCCATGACTTCTTCACCAGCTCTGGATGGTTACGGGAACATCTATTTTGGCTGCTCTGACAATTACTTGTATGCGCTTAACCCTTACGGCACCCTGAAGTGGAAATACCAGACCGGCGGCGCTGTCACTTCCTCTCCGGCCATAGACAGCCTGGGAAACATCAATTTCGGCTCCGACGATAGTTATTTTTATGCTCTTTATCCTGATGGCTCGCTTAAATGGAAATACCAGACTGGCGGCCCTGTCACTACCTCCCCGGCCATAGACAGCCTGGGGAATATCTATTTCGGCTCGAATGATAATTTTTTATATGCTCTTAAATCTGACGGCTCGCTTATATGGCAATTAGAGATGAGTGATGATCTTACCTCATCCCCGGTAATCGGTGTGGATGGAACAATATACACAGGAAACTATTGGGCTTTTTATGCCATCAGCCCGGTTGGCGATCTTAATTGGAGCTTCAGTCTAAATATTAATCCAAGTTCTCCAGCCATCGGTGGTGACGGAACGCTATATTTTCAGGCAAGCGATGGTTATTACAGCTCTAATGGTCCGGATTTTTTATATGCTTTAAATCCCGCCGGGACGCTCAAGTGGAGATATTGGATAGGGGAATATGCCAGTTCCAGTGCGCCGAATCTGGGCAATGACAGCACGGTTTATGTCGGAGCCGAGGATGGCTGTCTGTATTCTATTTACCGCGGGACAGATACAGGTTTATCGCCCAGTTCATGGCCCAAATTCCGGCATGACCAGCAAAATACGGGCAGGTCAGGCGGGACTATCATCCCGCTTCCCCCTGTTTTTAATTCATCCAGCGGAAACGTAACATTCAAAGATACCACCGGCTATTATGATATCTGGGTTAAACTGAACAATGTGCTGATTGATCCTGTAGTCAAAATGATTATCAGTGAAGATGGAGGGATTACTTTCCGGGATACGGTTTCATGTTCTGTTGAGCAGGACAAATACACAGCAAAAATGCCGGCGTGTCCTCTGGGAACAGTTTTAAATTACTACTATGAAGCTGTCGGTGCAGCGGGTGAGCTTGAGCGTTTGCCCTCCGATGCCCCAACAAAAACTTACACCCTGAATGTATCCTTGTACAAAACCGGGGATGTAAATGTTGACTGGAAAGTTGATATCTTTGATTTGCTGGAGCTGCTAAAACAGCTAGGAGGATTAGTTACGCCTAGCAGCCAGGGGGATGTAAACAAAGACAATAAAGTGGATATCTTTGATTTGCTGGAACTACTAAAAATATTGAGTTAATCTTGATTATTTAATGGAAATGGCATCTGATAATTTTATTTGTTTTTGAAAAATTTCCAATATATGGTGGGCGCTACCGCCGGACTCGTTTCAGGCAGGTCAATCGAATGGCGGTAACCTTCAATTTTTCCCTGTATCCGGAGATAATACCGCGCATCAGGGGATTGCGCCATCTGCCGGTCATTCTGGAGTCCCTGTATATTGGCGAAAGAATTAAGCCAGGTGCTCCCGCGGCCCGCCGTCATCCACATAGTCCGGGCGCAGGTAGTGCAGCGTGAGCTGGTTGGCGCTGGGTGCCAGGCGCTCGTTCATGCCGCGCATCTCGTCCGGGGTCATGGGTGTGAAATTGCAGGCCAGCTCGCAGGCTGAAATCACTTGCTCGGGCGCGTTCACACCCAGCAGGATGCCGTGCACGGGCAGGCTCAGTCCGTAGCGGATCAGCTCCAGGGCCGGGGACTTGTCTGTCTCATCCCCCTTGCGGATCAACCGCCGCTGACCCGTGATCTTGAATGCGATCACCCCGATCCCCTGCTCGATGGCAAGCGGCAGGGTCAGTTCCTCGAAGCTTCCATCTGCCTTCGGGTCATACTCGAACAGGAACGGCACTTTGCTTGCGTTGGCGCCCATCATGCAGACATCGAACTCGAACCGCCTGAGCGCCTCTGCCAGGGCCGGCGGGTGGTTGTGGCTGGTCACGCCGATATAGCGGATAACTCCCTGCTCTTTCAGCTTGACCAGGGTCTCGAGCGCTCCGGAGCGAAACATGGTCTCCAGCTCCTGGAGGTCCTTGATCGCATGCATGTGGGCGATATCGATATAGTCCGTGCGCAGGCGCTTGAGCGAGCTTTCCACATTTTTCATGACCTGATCCGGGCTGTGTTCGGTCTCGTACTTGGTGCTGAAATAGACCTCCTTGCGGTGGTTCTGGAGCGCCTCGCCGAAACAGCCCTCGCTCTTGGGGCCGTAGTTGGCGCTGGAGTCGAATAAATTGATGCCCCTCGTGCGCGCCAGATCGACCAGGGCAAGGGCGTTCTGATAATCCTTGACCATGCTCAGGGTGCTTCCGCCGCCCATGCCGATGATTGAGATATTCATGTCGGTCCGGCCGAGTTTCCTGCGCGGCAGCGCCTTACCCGTTCCGCCGCCATTGCCCCGGGAACAGGAAAGGCCGGCGCCGAGCGCCACCGCTCCCACGGTCCCAGCCAGGAATTCACGACGGTTGACACGCTTCGGCCCGCTATTATCGATTCTGTCCATAGGTTTCTTACTCCTCCACTTTAGTACCAATCAACAACCGTGACGAAAACAAGCCTGCTTTCTTCAAGTTAATGGCTGTACGCAGAAAAAAGACTTAATGCACTCCCTTTGAAATTTCTGCCGCAACGTCCTGAGCGTCAGGCAGCGGTGACGCGTGAACGTGAACGGCTTTGCCACTCGGGACGATGTCGAATAAAAGCGCGCCCTGGGGGCTTGCCGCAAAATCATCACCAAAAGACACAGTCACTTCGAGATTATCTTGCGCAGGCATCGCCTGGACTGAATAGAAACGAGAACCGATTAAACCGGTCACGAGATGCCGCGCTGAGGACACTGTCCTGGGTACAATGTACCTGGCAGCCGGCGGCCTGGGGCGAATGTTCCTGTCCTCCACGACTATGACTGCAAGCGGCTGCTTGCCGCCGGCGATAAACGCCCCCATGAGATTCGGCTGGTCTCCCATGACCGGCAGAACGCGCCCCTTAACACTCCCAAGCCGGACAACGGCCATTGCGCTGAATTCGGTAGACTGGCCCGGCGGGCCGTAGCGTAGAGTTTTGCAAGGGTTTTCTCCAGTTGGTTTTTCCAGGTTTGCGGATATCTCCTCTGTTGAGATAATTTCGCAACTGAACGGAATTCCCTCGTGGCTGCCGGTGACCCGAGGCAGGGAGTATTTTGTGGCCGGATGGAATTCAGTGTCTGTGCGGGCGCCGAAATGAAGCCTGAAATTCATCTGCACCGGGCCGGCAGCCCTTGCATGGTCGGCTATGACATACAGGTCCGGCTCCAGACACACGACCCGCCTGCGGTATGACTCAAGGCCGGGGTATGCATCCCCGATCTCGTTGGAGAAAGTGACATAGACATCGGTGGCATCAAAGTCGGTGACACCCGGCAAGGCTTTCCCGGGTGATTCCTGGTTTTGACCGTTGACCTCGAGCACGCTGTAGTACCGGGTACTATCCTTGTATTCCTTGGCTTTCGAAACGAGGGGCCTGCCATTGACTGCAAGCAGCACGGCATTGCGGCTCTGGTGCATGTGCCATGTCTGGACATAGGGCAACTGTCCCCGGGCCTGAAGCTCGTACTGGTTTTTGCCCTCGATGGAACCCCTGAAAGAAAGCACCCTGTCGTTCTCTCCCCACGGATCGGTTCCGCCACGGACATGGATGTGGGACATGTCGCCAAGGAGAATGGCTTTCGGCAGGCCTGCGCTGTCGGGCCGCTGTTCGGGCAGAGTGGGATCATAGGCCAGGTACTGCCAGGCAGGCTCATCGAATGCAGGTTTATACCGGGTCCAGCAATTAGCCGACCATTGAAGGACCGGGTCGCGGTAGCCAGAAGCGACAGCATAAATCCACGCCGCAGAGTGCCATTCATGGTTCCCACCCTCGCCGAAATTGGCGATTCCCCCATGCCCGGGGTGGTTCCAGACAGCGTACAGCCTGCCATAGGCGAAGTTATGGAAGAACCTGGTCTTGCTGAAAAAATCGATGCCTTTGGTCCTTTTCAACGCCATCAGAAAAGGCATCGATCCCTCAAAAGCATACGGGGCGCCATAGACCCGCGACTCCGGCCAGGAGCCGTCCGGGGGCATGATCCCGGTGATATAATCGAAGAAATGGATCGCGAACCGCAGCCAATCCCCCGGACCGCTGCCTGGCCCGGCTGCGGAGATGTTCTCATCCTCGAGCGCCAGGGCTAGGCACCCCAGGAGGGCCACATCGACCCAGCAGTGGTTCGTGGTCAGCATGGCGAAAATATTACGGTTATACGGCTCTTTGGTCCCTGGCACGCCGGGAGTCTCGAAAGGGACAGGCAGGCCGTTGATCCTCCAGTCACTGACCGCCGTGTTGTACATGAACCGGGCGCGACGGACGCCCTCTGTCAGCACAAGTCGCCTCGTTTTCTCCGGTGCGGCATCCGAACAGAGATCCCAGGTCATGGCGAGAGCCATGAAAGCGTGCGCCGCGGCGAGGTCGTTGTTCTCCCTGTGTGGATGGAACGAGCCGAAAGCTTTGTAGGTCGAAAGCATCACCCGCACGTTTTCCCAGGCCTTGTCGGCATATTTCCTTTCTCCGGTGATGGCGTACGCCAGGGCCAGGGCGTCAGTGTCTCTCGCATCCCTGCGGATCAGGAGCATCTCGCTGTCCCGGTCTGTCGGCCATACTCTGTACTGACTCAGCAGCAAATCGGGATGGCCCGGCTCGATGTAACTTAAAGGAGCGCTTAAAGATTCCTCGGCGCGCCTCAGCAGTGCGCCTCGAAGTAGATTTTGTTCCGCCGTGAGAGCCCCGCGCGTTCTAGCTGCTTGCACCATCTCAGGCGTCATGAACACGCGCGGACGCGTTTTTTCCTGGCCAAAGGCCATACTTATGGTGACTAGCAGCATCGCTGCAGCGGCTGATAATTTCATATTTTTTAACCGTTTGAATGGTTTAGACTGTGGGCTGGCAATCCGGTTCCGAATTCAGCCTTTTTTATCCCGGTATTTATCCTGCAATTCGTTTTCCGTCCTGATATAATCCCAAAGAGGAACCAATTCGTATTCTTCCAGGATGCTCCTGACTTTCAGGTCAGGAGAAAGGCTTTCAATCGTGACCCAGCTCTCATTCCCAAAATACTTTAACATCACTTTCCTGCCGTATTTCTTTTTAATATCATTCAGCTTGTTCTGATAGTCGACAATTTCCAATAGCGCTTTCTCCAGATTCAGGCTCTCGAAAGCCAGGTGTTCCCATTTCCCGCTTTCAGCGATGAGGTCTCCAGTGATATCATGGATAGTGGAAGGATCTCTCCAGCAGCTCCCGACCACGTATAAATTGTACATCCACGCCATTGCTGGCAGCATCCGCCCGCCGGGGAACATCGAGGGCCAGAACACTATCTCGGCGCCTTGCTGTTTCAGGCTTTTCCATCCCTCCATCCAGTAAACATCGAAACAAATCTGAATCCCGATCCTGCCGAAATCAGTATCGAAGACTTTTGGCGGAGAACTCCCGGGTGTAATTCCGCTTTCGCATTCCGTGGAAACCGGGTGAATCTTGTCGTACTGCCCGAGGATTTTTCCTTCGCGGTCGATCAGAACAGCCGAATTAAAAACTTTTTTGTTTGTATTGGTATGAATAGGACAAATAATATAGCTTCCGATATCTTTTGCAATAGAGGCGAACCTGTCTGTTATCGGTCCGGGAACTTTTTCTGCTTCCTGCGGTTTATTCGCGAATGCCTCAGGAAGGCATATCATATCCGGGTTATATAAGGACATAAGCTCGATTCTCTCGATCATCCCGCCGATAATATCCTTTTCGTCCAATCCGGCTCTTGAAATGCTCAAAACCCAGGGCTCGCGGGGAGACATTTTCTCTTGGGGTTGTCTTGGGCCGGTTGGCCGGGACATTGCCACAGAGGCGCATCCCAAGCCTATGGCGCCTAATCCCGCGCCAACTTTTCTCGCGAAACTCCTTCTTAAAATGCCATTTTTCCTGGTCATGTTCCCACCCATCAACCCAATCTCTTGAAACTTTTAAGAAAGTGATCGGGCTTTAAAGTATTTCTTTTTAAAAAACATTCGGGACAATTGACGTTCGCCTTTCCATTACAACCGGTTGAGCAGGATCAAACTCCCTTTAACATTAATAGTCTTTTTCCAAGACCTAGCCAAAAATATTTGAAATTTTCAGGTATGTCCTATATAAAACAAGTCATTCGCAAAATTTAAGCTTTCAGGCACAAAGCGGCAAAGACACAAAGTTATTGTCACTGTTTATTATGAAATTATCGGGTTAAACGCCAAAAACAGTCGCTCAATTTTCGTTTTTCTTCGTGGATCTTCAAGTTCTCTATGTCCCTTTGTGCCTTTGTGCCTCTGAACCTTGAATATTTTATTTATCATTCAGTTAGAAAATTGTAAGAGATAATCTCTCAGATTGAAATGTGTAAGAATCTTAAGGTGGATTTAATCTTTTACCTTTCCTGGTCAAGAGCTGAAATCCTTGAGGCTCATTTAATGCGGTCGAGTTCTTCCTCTGTAAGCCGTCTATAAGGAAAGGCGGAGTTTGTTTTGCTGTAAAGCTCCCCGGGACAAAGTCTTTCGGCGTAAGACATAATCGTGAACGCATCCTGCTGGCTAAAAGACTTTCTCCGGGCTGCATCCCCGGAAGAAAAGTAATTCAGCGCCTTGCCGGCAGAACGCCGTACCAAATCCGGGAATAACACCAGCCTGCCGGCGGGTGATAAACGATAAAGCCGTGAATTCGGGTCTTCTCCGGAATACTCCAGATATATCAGCATATGACAGGGCAGGCCGCCCAGTTTAACTCCCCAGTTGTCCGGGTTATAGTCCCAAGTCCCGCTTGAGTTTTGCGTATCAGCCATCCATTCGACGCTTGCAGAGAGCCGCTTGATGATTTCCTCTCTTCGGGGCGTGCCGCTTTTTATATGCGGCAAAGCCGAGGCATAGGCTTCGAGTATGTAGAAGATGGTGGTTGGCGCGCCCTTCTCGAACCCATAAAGGATAGTCCTGTCATAGTCAAAATTAAACAACCAGTCCACGCCCGCCTGCGCCACGTTAAAGTACTCAGTTTTTCCTGTAATGCCATAATACTGGAAAGCAAAGGCTGAAAAAAGAGCTGTGGAACACCACCATTCCTTGTCCGATATATGCCAGAGTCCATCGGTTATACCGCCCGAGGGACGGGCGTAATTTGTCAGCACCAGCCGGGCGAAAGATTCCGAGCTTTCAAGATATTTTTTTCTGAGCGGAGGGTCATCGCAGCGTAGTGCAGTGGCGAGAACTCCCATTACTATCGAACCGCAGTCCGCCACAAACCATTCACCGGTATTTTCACCGGGCTTGCGGTGGTAGTTCATGTAGTAAGCGCCCTCGGGAATCATGCCCTTCTGGTATTCCAGCATCCGGTCCGACCAGACCTGACATGCTTCAAGGTACCTTTTCCTGCCTGTAAGATCATAAGCCACTGCAAGCGCTCTTACGGCGTAAGAATCCACGAAGAACTGGGGATATGCGCGAAGGCTTCCGCTGTAATTGCTGTTATCCGCAGGTTCTTGGATCAGAGCTTCGGCGGCAAGGTCCGAGAGAGCCAGAAAATCACGAAGCACCTGTTCTCTCAATTTGTTATTTTCAGCGGAGGCCGCACACCATGAACATGCCGGAAAAAGCACGGCGGGCAAACCAATAAGAACGATAACCGAAAAAAAGCTGGTTTTCATGGTAACCATTCCTCACTTATCGATCACTTTTGATTTTTTTAATAAATACGCAACCAGATAGCTCTTCACAGTTCTCTTTCACTTCGTCTCCTCCCATACCTTCATCTTGACAATGATTATCGCCGAATGTAAAGCCTCGTTGGTGGATACTGTAAGATGCCACTGGTCAGGGAGACCGAACTCCGCCGGAACTGTAAACCGGCCGGTCTGAGAAAGCGTTATGTCTGTGGGAGAAACGAATTCCACGCTCAGACGGGCCTTGTTCTGCACAATGGTCACGGTTCTGGCCTGTTGGTCGATTTCCATTTTGTTGTACGAGTGCAGCAGCCAGTCAAAACGCGCCGGCTTCGGAGCCTCGAGCTCATCCACAATTAAAAAGTGATGGGGGCGCTGGTAGTATACATGCCTGACGAATTTATTCAGACGGCCCTCATATGCCTCGGTAGCATCGCCGGCTGCATAATCCAGGCTCCCGGGTTCGCCATTCCCCGCAGAGAAGGCTATTATTTTCCCGCGTGAGGCCCTGTCCCTTATTTTCTGCCCTGCGCCGTCTACGAGCACTGTATTGTGGGCTTTCGTATGCCAGGTCCACTGCGAATGATGCGGTGATCTATAGAACGGGTAATAACCGGACTGTATCGCCAGGGCTTCGCCGAAAGCCTGGATATAGAAAGCATTCTGGTCTGCGTAGATATGGCTCCACGACCCGAATGGTGTGCTTTTGAACAGCAGGTAGGTTTCCCGCGGGTCGGTCGGGTCCTCGTGAAAAGCGACCAGCCCGATATCCCTGAAGACGTAGGAACGGGGAAGGTCCGAGGGCGGCTCAGGCTTGACATGCCCCTCTCCCTCGTCCAGCCAGAAAAAACTCATTACCCCCGTAGGAATGACCGTTTCGGCTACAGGCAGTTCCTCAGGCTCGGACATTTCCGCCCGCCACCGGAAGTAGGGATTTTTAAAAACAGCAGCCAGGCGGTACAGGTTTATTTTATCCGCAGGCCAATAAGTCCCCTCTCCGGTATCCGCAAAAGGCTGCTGGCGGGAAAAATAGGGATCTCCATAAATTTTGTAATAGCCGTCATTGCGATAGAACGGCGTTTTGAGGATATCCAGCCCAGTGGCTGTTTCGAGACAAAGGGCGCTCTGAAGCATGTAATTGAAATACATCCGCCAGTAGCTGGGGCCCTCCGCATAGCCACCGTCCCTGCCGCCCCAGGGCGGATAAAATGTCGTAACTACAGGTATGATATACGACAGCCATTTTTCGGCTTCCTTTGATTCCCCCCACAAAACGCAGGATGCCTGGCTCAGATAATTAATTACCCTGACCTCGTGGCTGGCGTATGGCTTGACGTGAAAAGGAAGCTGCTGGACAGTCTCGAAAATCTGCTGCCCTCGTGCGATCAGCATCTTTCGAATCGCGACCCGCTCATGGTCCGACAGGGTGTCATAAATCCAATCGTAGGCTCTGGCTCCATTGAGGAAAATCGGCATGGCCACTTCATCGTTTATTTTCATGGAGCTCGGCCCGTTAATATCCCATTTCGTAAGGCTCATCAGCCACTCTTTAGCGCGGCTAGACCATTTTGGCTCGCTGGTCATTAAGTAGCAGAAACCCAGGAAATCCAGCACCTGCCCCATCTGGCGCGCCTGATCAAAATACTCGTGATAAATGAGGAATTTATCAATTGTCTTATCGACATATGCGCCTTTGCCGTCCGGAAAAGGAAGCGGCTCCTCCATGATCGGCAGGCTGCAAAGGCTGTCTGCACAGGCCTCGATCCTTTTATAGAGCTTCCTGTGCGGTCCGGAAATTTCCGGAAGCCGGCGCAGAGAGTCGAGATATTCCGGTCTGATAAACAGCCTCGGGTGTCTGCCGGGGATTCTGGAGAATAATTCCTCCAAAGGGGGAACCGTATAGCTCAGGGCGTTTTCAGAGACAACAAAGCGCCGTGCCGCGCTCGGAGGGGATACCCGGTTCTCTGAAAAAACGCAGCGCCAGCGCCAGAACCAGTGGCCCGCACCGAGCTTGAACGACGGGTGATACAGGCTAAGCGGCAAGCCGGCGACCAGACTGGAAAATTTGCTCCGGGCAATCAATGGCGCTGAAGCGGGAGATAGGGGGATTAGAGTTCCAGACTCTTTCACCTTTTTGAGCAGTTCGGGACTTTCAGGAAAATCCTGATTGCGGCTGATCTCCAGGATGAACGCGCGGGAGCTGTCCTCTGGCAGCCAGTTGAAACCAGGCGCATCGACATCAACCGTATCCCCATCGGCTGGGGCCGGAACTAATAAATCCACTGAAATGGAGGGATTCTCGCCCAGGTATAAATACCGGCCTGCGGTTCCTTCCATCCCAAACACATGCGCCGTAAAGATAACCACCGCACAGATCGTAGCTGTAATCAAGAAATATCTTTGAAAACGCTTCATAAATTAGTACCTCCTGAGTGACCGGGGCGGTCAAAAGCGAAAAAGAGTCTTGTTTAAGGTGGACTGCCTTCTCTGCCGCAATAGAATGAAACTTTAGACGAAGCGGAGTTGGAGCTGATAGACGACGCGTTCACGCACTCGCCGCTCGAGTGTCAAGGCTTCCGTGATGCTCCCGTCAATCTCTTCGGGGATTCCGTACCAGTCTATTTGCTCTGGAGGTTGACTGGTCACGGGCAGTCACGATTTAATCCGTTAAAACACCTAATCTTAAACTAAAAAACAATCTAAAATCAAGCATTATTTGTGCGAGACAATCTTCCGAAGGTCGTGTCCTTATTTTTCTGTAAATCTGTAAAAGTGAAAGACCAGTTATCAATCCCGGCAGCGTCATACCTCAGGAAATATCGGCAGTGGTAAAGGAACTTCAGCTTTTCTTCGCTGTATTACATATTAAGACAGTCCGATTTTCAGCTCATCTCCTGAATCAACCATAGCCCTTCTCTGGGGGCGGAAATCAAATTATCTTTTCTGCAAGTTTATTTTCTTGACATTACTTAAAGTATTGCTGTTGACTGTTTGAATTTTCTGACGAGTGATAAAAGGCATAAAATGAGAGAATATTCTGGAATCCATAGAATAAAACAGGAGCTTTAGGGTATCCGCTAATATTAGAGACCTTCCAACACTTCTAAAAGCGGTAAAAATGCGGAAACACGTCTTGCCTGCGCTAATCATTATTTTCGCCTTTCAATTTGTCTTTGAAAGATGCGCCTTTCCCAAAACTTACCCATTTAAGACATACACTACAAATGACGGTCTTTCACAATCAACGGTGAATTCAATCTTACAGGACAAGAAGGGATATCTGTGGTTCGGAACCTGGGGCGGAGTATCCAGATTCGATGGGAAAATATTCACCTATTACACATCTGAAAACGGCCTGGCTAATAATGGTGTCATGTCCATGGCGGAAGACTCCGAAGGCAACATTTGGTTTGGAACCTATGGAGGTGGGGTCAGCAGATTCGATGGTGAAAAATGGAAAACTTTCACGACTCGTGACGGCCTGGTAAATAATTTTGTACTCACTGTTTTCGAAGATACGGAAGGCAATTTATGGTTCGGAACCGAGGATGGGGGGGCCAGCAAATTTGATGGGGAAAAGTGGCGCTCTTTCACCGTGAAAGATGGGCTGGCCGATAACTATATCAATACTA
>DATKXY010000023.1:0-22457 GCA_035528795.1 archaeon
ATGCCGAAACCCTGCGAAACTTTACCAGGGATTTTCAACTGGTTTCTCAGCCTAAAGCTTTTGCCTATATAAAACGCCCCGGTCCATTAAATCAATATCCAGCCATACGGGAAACAGTACCAGACTTTCAGGCGCATAGAACAGAGATTCGAAAACTCAGGGCTGGCCGTTCGCTGGCCGGCAAATCCCGTGCTCCGTCAAAGAATGGTGCGGAGTCAAAAAAACGCGCACCGGCCGGGAATCAGGGATTTTTAGCCGGGAAGAAAAAGTCTCTTCTGGACAAGGCCGGAGAACTGGCGGATCGGGGGTGCCTGGAGGAGGCTGCTTCACTGTGCGAGCGGTTTCTGGAAGAATATGGCCCGACAGCAAAAGCTTTCTGTCTTCTGGGAATCATCCGCCAGGCCCAAGGCGATATAGAAACCGCCGAAAAGTGTTTAAACAGGTCCGTATACTTGGAACCGGATAATTACGAAGCGCTCGTTCATCTTGCCCTGCTCCTGGAGTACCGGAAGGAACGGGAGAAGGCTCTGATTTTGCGCCAGAGGGCCGGACGGATTTATATGGCAAACGAAGTGTGTCCGGAAAGTGCATTGAAAAAAATTTAAGCCAACGATTTCCCTCGATGCTATAGGGGGCGGTTTGCAAACCGTCCCTACGAAGTGTTTATTTACCAGGAAGTTACAATATCGTTCCGCTGTATTTCCGTTCTGTTTCGAAAAAAATGAATAAAATTTCAACTCGCTTCCAACCGGGATTATTCATGAATTTTTCAAATTAATAGGCAATCGAGATAAATTAACCTCAAGGCCTTTTATAATCTATTGGGAAGTCAGGAGTCAGAATTAAGGGCAGTATAACATCTGAAAAATAATCTTCTGGCTTCTGACTCCTTTTTCGAGCATCCGGCAAACGTTTTAAACGGTGCAAACCTTCTGATATATTACCGGTTTATGAATTATCCGGGCTAAAAAAATGGCAAAGAATCGAGTCTCCTCGAACGAGAAAAAAGACTGCTGGAACACGATTGGTATCCATGGCGATACATCCTGCCCCGAGCTGGAAAAAGTGATACATTGCCACAATTGTCCGGTTTACTCGCAGGCCGGACGGTTATTATTCGAGAGGCAGTTGTCCGCCGATTATTTAAGGGAATGGACAGAGCTTTTATCCGGGGAAAAAGAGACCGAGGCCGGCGCAACTGTCTCTTTCGCCGTTTTCAGGATCGGCCGGGAGCAACTGGCAGTCCAGGCTCTTCTGGTCAAAGAAGTTACGGAGCTCAAAATCATCCATAGCATCCCTCATCTGACCAATAAGATACTGACGGGCCTGGTGAATATTCACGGTAAAATCCAGCTCTGTTTTTCCCTGGCTGGTCTTCTGGGACTGGAACGGGAAAAAAGCGACGGGGAAAATCCCGGTCACAAAGTCTATAAAAGGATGATCGTGCTGGAATGGGAAGGCGCCAGCTGGGTGTTTCCGGTGGATGAAATATATGGTATATACCGGTTCCAGCCGGAGAAGCTTTCCGCCGTGCCGGAAACGGTTTCCAGATCACACAGTACCTACACTAAAGGTATCATTTCATTGCTGGATAAAAAAATAGGGTGCCTGGATCATGAATTATTATTCAATTCATTGAAAAGGAGTATCCTGTGAAAGGCAGCCAGGGAAATGACCTGGGCGATTTTTCCATGCTCGAGCTCTTCCGCACGGAACTCGAGACTCAGGCGGCTGTTTTGAATGAGGGACTGATGGCCCTGGAAAAGGCCCCTCAGGCAGTCGAGAACATAGAGCCGCTGATGCGCGCCGCGCACTCGATCAAGGGCGCAGCCAGGATTGTCGAGCTCGAGGGAGCGGTGAAACTGGCCCACGCCTTGGAAGATTTTTTCGTTGCCGTCCAGCAGGGGAAATGCTCCCTGGAACCAGACCGTATCGATATCCTGTTGAAAGGAGTGGATGTTTTTTCGGAAATGTCGCGGGCCGATGAGGCGGAAATGGAAAGCTGGCTCGACCGGCGGGATCAGGAAATAGAAAAACTGGCCGCGGAAATTTCCTCTTTGCCAAACCTCGGTCCGGAGGCCAGGGAGGCAGCAGGCGGGCAAAAACCGGCCGGGCTGGACCGCACGGCGGCTGCCGGAGTAAATGCCCGGCCGGTGCCAGGGAAAGAGGCCATGGATCTGGGCGATCTTTCCCTCCTGGATCTGTTTCGCACGGAAGTCGGGACCCAGGCCGCAGTGTTGAGCGACGGGCTGTTGGATTTGGAAAAAAGCCCGGGCGCCATGGAAAAAATAGAGCCTCTCATGCGGGCCGCCCATTCAATCAAGGGAGCCGCCCGGATCGTCCAGCTAGATCCGGCCGTAAAATTAGCCCACACCATGGAAGACTGCTTTGTCGCCGCCCAACAGGGCAAGCTCCTCCTGGACACGGAACAAATCGACATCCTGCTGAAGGGAGTGGATCTTTTTTTCGAGCTGTCGCGGACCGCTGAAAATACGATACAAAGCTGGCTTGACGGGCAAATCGTCCGGATTGAAAAATTGATCTCTGATATTTCCTCTTCCCCGGTCGCCCGACCAACCGCGGGCGAAAAAGTCCTGCCGGAAACCGGGCAGGAAAAAACGCCGGCGGCAGGGGAAAGCCGCGTCACGGCCGGGCCCGATGTCCCCGGAGCGCCGGAAAAACCGGATCTCGAGCGAGACAATGTTGTCAGGGTTACGGCGGAAAACCTGAACCAGCTAATGGGCCTGGCCGGGGAATCCCTCGTGGATGTCCGCTGGTTCCGTCCCTTTTCCAAATCTTTACTCTACCTTAAAAATCGCAGTATCGAGATTGACGATGTGCTGGCCAGTCTGAGCGAATCGCTGGGCAGCAAGGATCTCGACCCGCGCTCTGAAAACCACCTGAATGAAGCCCGCGAGAAAATGAGCCACTGTGTCCAGACTATTACCGACCGGATCAGCGAGTTCGAATCATTTGCCCGCCGCAGCGCGAACCTTTCCAACCGGCTGCACCGCGAGGTGCTCAAAAGCCGTATGCGCCCCTTTGCCGACGGTGTCCAGGGATTCCCGCGAATGGTGAGAGACCTGGCCCGGAAACTAGGCAAAAAGGTCGGATTCGAGACTATCGGAAAACTCACCCCCGTCGACCGGGATATCCTGGACAAGCTGGAAGCACCGCTGAACCACCTGATAAGGAATTCTCTGGACCACGGGATCGAGTCCCCGCAGGATCGAAAAGCCGCGGGAAAACCGGAAGAGGGCAATATCCGGCTGGAAGCGATACACAAAGCGGGTATGCTGGTCATTACGGTTTCCGATGACGGGCGAGGTATCGATTATGAAAAGCTGCGGGCCAAAGTGTCGGAAAGAAACCTCTCCGACAGGGGAATGGCGGCTAAACTGACCGAGAGCGAGCTGATCGAATTCTTGTTTCTGCCCGGTTTTTCCACCGCCGATAAAGTCACCGAAATTTCGGGACGCGGGGTCGGTCTGGATGTGGTCCGCAGCATGGTTCATGAAGTTGGCGGCATAATTCGCGCAAACTCGAAACCGGGGAAGTCGCTGAGCTTTCAATTGCAACTGCCCTGCACTCTTTCAGTAATCCGCACCCTTCTGGTTTCAATCTCCGGGGAACCTTATGCCTTCCCCCTGTCGCGTATCGATCGCTGTTTGAATGTGCCCAGGGATAATGTCGAACTTGTCGAAGGACGGCAGTATATCAGTTTTGACAATCGGAATATCGGGCTGGTCGGCGCCTGCCAGATCCTGGAGCTGGAAAGCTCGATCCCTCCCAAGGACCGGTTGTCGGTAGTCGTGCTGAGCGAGCAGGGAAACCGCTATGGAGTGTTGGTAGACCGGTTTCTCGGAGAGTGCAACCTGGTCGTCCAACCTATCGATCCCCGGCTGAAAAAAATAAAAGACATCAGCGCCGCGGCTATCATGGTCAACGGCGCGCCGATCCTGATTATCGACATTGAGGACATGGTTCGCTCGATCGAGAACATACTCTCCGGAGACCGGCTGCGAAAAGCGGGTCAATTCGAAGGAAAAGCTGGGGCCGGAAAACGCAAACACATCCTGGTGGTCGATGATTCAATCACAGTCCGCGAGATCGAGCGGCGGCTGCTGGAAAATAAAGGCTATATCGTGGATGTCGCCGTAAACGGGATGGATGGCTGGAACGCCCTGCGCAGCGGCAGTTATGATCTGGTCGTATCCGATATCGACATGCCACGGATGAACGGCATTGAATTGACCGGATTGATAAAAAAAGATCACCAATTCAAATCTTTGCCGGTAATGATTGTTTCTTACAAAGATCGGGAAGAAGACAAGATAAAAGGCCTGGAGGCCGGGGCGAATTATTATCTGACCAAAAGCAGTTTCCACGATGAGACTTTCCTTAATGCCGTGATCGATTTGATCGGAAACGCCTGAATATGAGAATCGCCATAGTCAACGACATGATGATTGCCGTGGAAATTCTGCGGCAGGTCATCAAGGTCGTTCCGGAATACAAGGTTGCCTGGATAGCCCGGGACGGTGCCGAGGCAGTTAAAAAGTGCGCCGAGGATCTGCCCGATATAATTCTCATGAACATCACCATGCCGGTTATGGACGGTGTTGAGACGACACGCCGAATAATGAAAGAATCCCCTTGTCCGATTCTGATCGTTACGGCCACAGTGGAAGGCAGCCGGTCAAAAGTATTCGATGCTATGGGCTATGGGGCGCTGGATGTGGTAGCTACGCCATCAATGAGCACAAATGGGGAAATCCAGGGGGCCGGAGCTCTTCTGGCCAAGATAGCCACTATCGGCAAATTGATCGGTAAGCCGAACCAGCAATTATCATCGGTAAAAAAAAGGGCTGCCCTGGTGACCATCCCGGTCCCCCCCCTGGTCATTATCGGCTCCTCCACGGGAGGCCCGAAAGCCCTGGCCGACATACTGTCCCGCCTGCCGGGGACTTTCGGCGCTGCCCTGGCCATTGTCCAGCACGTGGATGTCGCCTTTACCTCCGGGCTGGTCGAATGGCTGAAGAGCCAGACTCCGCTGACTGTATCCATCGCTCCGGAAGGCGCCCGCCTGGAACCGGGAAAGGCGCTAGTCGCGGCTACTAACGATCATCTGATAATGAAACCGGATCTAACTTTAGCCTACACTGCGGAGCCCCGGGATTACAATTACCGGCCCTCGGTGGATATTTTTTTCAAAAGCGTGGGGAAGAACTGGCCAGAGAAATCCGTAGCTGTCCTTCTGACCGGCATGGGATCGGATGGGGCGGAGGGGCTTAAGCTGCTGCATGATGCCGGGTGGCATACCATCGCCCAGGACCAGAGCACCAGCGTCGTCTACGGTATGCCGAAAGCGGCGGTCCTTCTTGGAGCCGCATCCGAGATTCTGCCCATCGATAAGGTTGCCCCGGCGCTGGTTTCTTTTTTAAACAAAAGAGTGAAAACATAAATTCCGCCCCAGTAACGCCGTCTTCCAAATATTACCCTCGTTACTCTGGGAAAAAGTCCGGAAGACAGGCTCAATTGACCGAGGCCAAGGAGATCATGATGAGCGACCGGGAATCGGGCACCCTGGAAACGCGGGGACCGCTCACCGAGCATGAAATTACCGTACTGTTGATCGACGACCAGGAGATGATCGGCGAGGCTGTCCGGCGGATGCTCTCGGGCGAACATGATATCGTCTTCCATTATTGCCAGGACCCGGCCAGGGCGATAAAAACAGCGCTGGAGCTTACTCCGACCGTTATCCTCCAGGATCTGGTCATGCCGGAGATTGACGGGCTGACCCTGGTGAAATTCTTCCGTGCCAATTCCCGAACGAGAGATATCCCCCTGATAGTCCTTTCGACCAAGGAAGAGCCGAAAATAAAGGCGGAAGCCTTTGCCCTGGGGGCCAACGATTACCTGGTGAAACTCCCCGACAAGATCGAGCTGATCGCCCGGATCCGTTACCATTCGAAAGGTTATATCAACCTGCTCCAGCGTAACGAAGCTTATCGCGCCCTGGTCGAGAGCCAGAAAGCGCTGGCCGACGAACTCGCCCAGGCGGCCGCTTATGTTAAATCGCTGCTTCCTCCCCTCCTGGACGGCGAGATCAAGACCGACTGGAGGTTCATTCCCTCGACTTCCCTGGGGGGCGACTCGTTCGGTTATCAATGGCTGGATGACGAACATTTTGCCATGTACCTTCTGGATGTATGCGGGCACGGAGTAGGCTCGGCCTTGCTCTCCATCTCGGCCTTGAACGTGCTGAACTCGCAAACCCTGCCCAATACCGATTTGAGAAACCCGGGGGAAGTCCTCGGCGCCCTGAACGAAAGTTTCCAGATGGAAAAACATAACAACCTTTATTTTACGATATGGTACGGAGTGTACAATAAAGTAAAACGACAGATCGTTTACAGCTCCGGAGGGCACCCCCCCGCAATCCTGCTCACGGGAAAATCACCCGGGACAGTTAGAGCAGCCGAACTGAGAACTCCCGGACTGATCATCGGCGGAATGCCGGGCTCATCATTCGAAAGCGGGCAATGTGGTATAGAAAACTATGGTAAGCTGTTTTTTTTCAGCGATGGGGCTACCGAAATATTCAAGCCTGATGAAACCATGCTGGAATTCAATGAATTTGTCGGAGAACTGACCAGACCATCCCTGCCCGGAACCTCGGACATCGACCGTATCCTGAAGTTCGTACGTGACTTCCAGGAATCGGATGTCTTTGCCGACGACTTTTCCATGGTGGAAGTCACTTTCAGTTGATTTTTGGGGGGAACGTCAGGTTCTTCCGCCTGCGGCCGGGGAACAATCAGGCGGATGAAAGATTGTTCCCCGTGGCAGTTATGAATTACTCACCCCGGTTTACTTTCAGCCGGCTTTCCGGAATGACCATGGATAATGAACTGTCTGTCACCCTGAAAAATGATATCGCCCAGATCGCCGGGTTATGCGAGACGGTGGAACGATTTGCCCGGGAACACATGTTGAATTCCAAGAATATATTTTATATAAACCTGGCTTTAGAGGAATTTCTGACCAACATTATCAAGTACAGCTACAATGATAATAAAGAACATCTCATAGAGATAAAAATCTCATTGGCCGATGATGAGATGACCATTGTTATCGAGGACGACGGCCGTTTCTTCAATCCGCTGGAAGCCCCGGAACCGGATATCAACCGGCCTCTGGAAGAAAAAAAAATAGGCGGCCTGGGGATCCATCTGGTGCGTAACCTGTTCCAGCAATTGAAATATGAAAGGAAGAACGACAGAAACATAGTCTCCTTGAGGAGGAAACTGTCCTGACCAGCTCGTTTAAGGATAATTTAAAGGAGGTTATATGATAGAGATCCAGGAGCAAAAAATGGATGAAGTGGCGGTTATCGGTCTGCGGGGCAGACTTGATGCCAGCACCTCGAACGACTTTCAGGTCAGGCTGCTCGAGATAATAGACAGGGGCGAAAAACTGATGGCCCTGGATTTCGCCCAGCTCGACTATATAAGCAGCGCGGGATTACGGGCGATACTGATAGCTTTGAAAAAAATAAAGAGTGCCGACGGGCAACTGGTGCTCTACGCTTTAAAAAACCAGATAAAGGAGATTTTTGAAATTTCCGGTTTCACTTCTATGATCCCTATTTTTGAAACCCAGGAAAAAGCCCTGAGCAATATCAGAAAAGGGTAAAAATCCTTTCTGCATAGGCCGGAAAGACTTCCCGGCAGATGGTTCCTGGGCCGGGATATCCGATCCCGGCTTTATCCGGCACTTCTTCCAATTCCCCGATATTATCCGGCTGGGTAACAATTCCCCGGAAGCCGGATTCCCTCCAGTCGCCAGAACCGTCTGGTTTCTGACTGGTCTCAAAATTCTTTTCCGATTGGATTTGAGTAGAAAGTCCACGAGGAAACAGAACCGGTTTCCCGGTTCTTTTTCTTATTTCCCTATGATTTGCTTGAAGCCGGCGCATCCTGGATGGTCCAGAGTGGTGCTGTTATTTTTGCCGTGCAGAAGATTCTTGGGCACTCACATATTAGGACCACTCAGCGGTAGGCTCATTAGTTCCTCGAGCACCTGGAGAGTCAGATTGGACTGCTTGACGACTTCATTTCTCCCCCCAAAACCGCTCAAGTTTGAGAATAAGGCAGTCAGAGAGTGATTTGGCGTCGAAAAAGCAGTCGCAGACTGTCGCCCGGCTCTTTTATGAGCAAAGAAGCGGATTTACGATTTCTCGCAAGCTCGCAACAATACTGAGGTTAAATATGGTGGGCGATACTGGAATCGAAGTGAGTGACCTCTTGCATGTCAAGCGGATTGCGGCCTGCTTTTAGAGATTTCGTAAGTCCTTAAAAATCAACCCAAAAGCGCATGGATGCTGCATCTGCTCACTTTTGGGCGAGGGGCACCAATTTACAGCAAAGCCACGAATTCACACCAAAGCTGACACAATCTGACACAGGTGGTAACATCGAATATTCACATTACAACTGGACTCGTTTTCGGGGAGCAGGACAGATACTTGAATTTTCGCCTTATTAGTTGTACAGTTATTTGGGTGGGAAGTGACGTGTAATTTTGACATGCATATATGTAAGGAATGAATTTGTTTTTTGGCATGTGAACAGCAGGTTTTATCCACTAGGTCTACAATACTGACCGTAATGGCATACTCAGTCACGCATATCTTTCTGAAATTAAGGTTTCAGTCCTCGATTTCGATGTGGCCCTTATTACTTAAAAAGTTTCAATTAGAGGTACGCGACTATCATTAAGGCATGATACCAAGACTGAAAGGGATCCTATATTTCTGTCGATCCTGGCAAGGCTTTAACAAGGTAGCTGAATTGAGTTATCACGTTGAGAGCTTCTTGCCTTTCACCTTCACTCTTAGGAAAAGATATTGAGTAAATCGTTTATGTTAGAGCTTCAGCAGATGGAGGCGACGTATTCAGCCACTTTATCCATAGATAAGTCGTTTTTTGATGCAGCTCTGCCTTATTCTTCGGGCTACCCCCTAGTGGCGGTAGGGTCCGGAGGCTCCTTATCCGCAGCGCAATTCGCCTGCTATCTCCACCAAAAGTTCACTGGTAAACTAGCCAAAGCAGTAACGCCATTTGAAGTATTGTCGATACTTGCTGATCCTGTTTCTCGATGTAGTCTTGTCAATAGCGCTGTTCTTTGCCTAAGCGCTGGTGGCACAAACGCCGATATTAATCGCGCATGGCGTGCACTTATTGAAGCCGAGCCACACCACTTGGCTGCTCTTTGCGCGAGAAAGGGAAGCCCCCTCGCCAAGATAGGACACAAGTACAATTACGTAAGAATGATTGAGTTCGAACTCTCTTCAAGAAAAGACGGGTTTCTCGCAACCAACTCTCTTATTTCATTCTTGGTGCTTCTGGCGCGTTCATATTCTCAACTACTTGATAATGCACCGGCATTGCCATCGACTTTGTGGAAATTAATCCGTAACTACGATGACCTCGATTCCGCCTTAAATGACCTTAGGCCCAAACTGCGTGCCTGTCTTGAGCGTGACCATCTCATTGTTCTATACGGTATTGGAACAGAAGCTGCCGCTTGCGATATCGAATCCAAGTTCACAGAAGCAGCTCTCGGATCAGTGCAACTTTCTGACTACCGTAACTTTGCCCACGGGCGGCATCACTGGCTGGCCAAGCGTAGCAAAACTTCCGCTGTTATTGCTCTTGCGGAGGATGGTTACATTACACTCGCAGAGAAAACCGTAGCCTTGCTTCCTTCTTCAATACCCTCAGCTGTCTTCCACTTCCCCGGCGACTTGGTATCGAGTTCTATAGCAGCGATAATTACAGGATTCATGATTACTGCTGTTTCTGGAGAAATTAGGGGTATTGACCCAGGCCGACCCGGTGTACCTCAGTTTGGCCGCAGGTTATATCACCTCGGAATGGGCACCATCAATAGAGGTACGAAGAAAGAAAAGGCTCCGATTAGACGGAAAGCCGCTGTATGTGCGAGTTCTCCCTCTGAATTGCTGAAGGCCTATATGGTCTTCAGCCATTCCTTGGGTCACACAGTTTTCGGCGGGCTTGTGCTCGATTATGATGGCACGCTTTGTGAGGCAGAGAATAGGTTCAGGCCTTTAAACCAGTGTATCGTGAGTGAACTCCTTCGTCTGCTACAGGTCTCGATCCCTGTCGGAATTGCCACGGGTCGAGGCAAGTCTGTCAGGAAGTCCTTGCAGGAAGCACTTCCAAATTGTGTTTGGGATCGAGTTATAGTGGGCTATTACAATGGGGCCGAATGTGCGCTTTTGAGCGATAACACTGCCCCTGACGGAACTGATGACGTCTGTCCAGAGCTTGAAGCGGCAGTCAGAGGTTTATCTGCGGATAAAAACCTCAAGTCCATGACCGCCATGACTGTCAGGAAGAAACAAATTTCTCTCGAGCCTATGCGTGCATGTCATTTGGATGATTTGTGGAATCTGGTGGGCGCGCACATCTCTCGCCTAAGCGAGAAAGGCATCAAAATGGCAATGTCCGCTCATTCAATTGATGTGCTCGCGCCGGATGTATCGAAACGAAATGTGGTTGGCGCTGTTCAAGCATCCTGCTTGAACGCGAATAGCTCGATTGTGCTGTGCATTGGGGATCAGGGCCGGTGGCCGGGCAATGATAGCGATCTCTTGTCGGAAGCCCATGCACTTAGCGTAGATACGGTATCTTCTAATTTGCATACATGTTGGAATATCGCTCCTGCGGGTCACCGCGGACCACAAGCTGCATTGTTTTACCTTAAATGCCTTATTACGATAAAAGGTCATTTCCAATTCCAAATTAATCGAGCTAGGAGGACATAACCTATGAGAGAAGCTCTTGCGGAACACCTCCTTGCCCAAGTGATGAGTTGGAAACCGGAAGATGTGGCCAACGAACGTCCATTTTTGCAGGCAATGGCTACACTTAAGTATGATGAGTATCAGCAATTTGCCCCGGGGATGCGCTTTGTGGAGAGCTTGGCCCTCTGGTTACAGCAATTCAATACTGAAGAAGAACGTCGTACAGCATACGAATTCGTTAAATCCAGGTTGGTCTTCTTTTCCGCTGCTGAGATTGCACATCTTGTCACGATTGCCTATCCCGATTATATACGTCCTGTGCTTATCCGTAGAGCTGCGGAAACTATCCGAGTGGCCGAGAGGTATGTCGCGCGCATCGCCAACAGCAAGGAATATAAAGCCCTCCGCAGGCAATGCTTGTTCCTGGGACTCAGCGATAGCGCCCGCATTGATACTTTCAGGCGATCTACGAATAGAGAGCTGAGCCATGAGCAAATTTGGCAAACCTACGAGATGTCCCCTGAAAAGGGGAAAAGCATTCTATCACAACTGCGTAGAGACCTGATACCATTACTTGGCCGAAATGCAGGAGCAGAGAAGAGCCTGTTTTGTATGGTGTTTCTCCTGGACGACTTTTCTGGAAGCGGAAGGACTTATCTTCTAAAGAAAAACGATATTAAACGGCTCTCAGGCAAGATCGCTAAGTTGCATGAGCAACTCAAGTCTCCTAAGGGCCTGGGCAGTTTGGTTAACTTAGACGATCTTTACGTGGGTATCGTACTCTATATCGCAACCCAGCACGCGGTCGATCACTTACAGCCATTGCTCAAGGAGTTATTCGAGGACTGCCCAAATGTTAGATTCGATATTCATGTCGTGCAGTTGCTTAGCAACAAGGTCAGCCTCGACCTCGAACGCGACAAGGACTTCCTTAACCTTGCAGAGAACTACTACGATTCAAGTGTGGAAGACGAGCACACCCGAAAGGGCGGAACTGACGTAAAACTTGGATTTAACAGATGCGGCTTGCCGGTTGTATTGAGCCATAATACTCCAAATAACTCAATGTTTTTACTTTGGGCAGACCATGAGCAGTTTCAAGTACGTGGCCTATTTCCCAGAATCAGTCGGCATAGGAGTGAACCATGAGGGAGCCACGTAACCCATTTCGTTTGAGAGCCTCGGAGTACGCGGAATCCCACGAGACTTTTGTACGTCTCTTCAGCCCTGAAGCCTTGGATATACTACAAGCCGATAACATATGGAAACGCCCACAAATTATTCGTAGTGCCCCTGGTGGTGGGAAAACATCCCTTCTCCGGCTACTTACTCCCTCATCGCTTAGAACCATATTTGCGCTTAGAACTCGGGAGTACATGAAGGATCTTTTTCAGAAACTGACCGCACTTGACGTGATAGGCGAAGATGGTCCTCATGTCTTGGGAGTATTTCTCAGTTGCGCACATAGTTTTGCATCACTTTACGATCTGAGTATAGAAGATGTTAAAAAGAAAGGTTTATTTCTTTCGTTATTAAATGCCAGGATCATGCTTGCGACCTTGCAGGGTGCTCTGGATATAAAGCAAAAGGAGTATTCGGATAACGTCCTGACAAAAATTTCTCTGTCGCAACAAGGCATCATGGCTTCTAACAACGACATGCCTTCTGATCTGACCGGGAAATCTCTCTACGAATGGGCCCAACGTTTAGAAAGATCTATATGTAATGCCCTCGACAGTTTTGAACTACTTCCAGAAGCTCAATTGAAAGTGCATGATTCACTTCTAGCATTACAAATTCTTGGTAGCCAACCACTCCTCTTTGATAATTCCCCCATCGCAAATCGTGTTGTACTTCTGCTCGATGATGTACACAAATTGGCTTCAAAGCAACGCGAATGGCTTCTTGATACTATTTTGACCATGAGATCACCTACGACTGTTTGGATAGCCGAACGCCTGGAAGCTTTGAATGTCGACAAGCTTTTGTCTTGCGGAGCTACCATGGGGAGAGACTATGATGAAGTCACCATCGAAGATTACTGGCGTGGCTCTAGGGCTCAAAAATTTATGAAGCTAATATCGAGTGTGGCGGATAGACGTGCAGGCGACGTTCGTGTCGTCGAAATGGGGCCATTTGCATCATGTCTCCAAGAATCTCTTGATAGTAATGAATGGCAGGACGTGATTAGTGCCAGTATCCCCGTGGTTGTAAATCGAGTTAAAAAAAAGGCTGCAAATCGTCAGCGGTTCTCGGAGTGGATTGCTGAACGTCAGGATAGTGGTGGGACACCACGGGAGCAGTTACTTGCCTGGAGAAAGCTAGAAATACTAATTGAGAGGGATTTAGGGAAGAGTCAGCAGTCTTTTGACTTCGAGCTTAGCGTAGATGAACTACAACATCGAGAAGACGCAAGCGTGCAAGGAGCTGCGGAACTTTTTTGTGCTCGGGAGTTTAAGCTCCCATATTATTATGGACTGTCACGGTTGGCCTCCCTGGCGTCTTCGAATATCGAGCAATTTTTGATGTTAGCAGGAGATGTTTTTGAAGAATGCGTTTCAGCGGCTTTGCTAAAACGACCTACTGATCTCTTACCGCAACATCAGGAACGGATTCTCCGCAGTGCAGTGAATTCAGCATGGCGACGACTGCCAGATAGTATTCCGTATTCAACTCAAGTGATGCGGTTCCTTGAGTCAATTGGAAGGATGGCTTCCTGGGAAACGTACAGACCTACTGCGCCGTACGCACCAGGTGTAACAGGGATTGCAATCTCGATGTCGGAACGCGACGTTCTTCGTACATTTTCAGGAAAATATTCAAAAGGAAACTATGAGATTTTAGCTCAAGTCATTGCTACTTGCATTGCTCACAATCTGCTTGAAATCCAGCTGAACCAGAAGTGCAAGGGGCAGTACTGGATGGTGATGTATTTAAATCGCATGCTTTGTATAAAATTTAATCTCCCTCTTCAATACGGTGGTTGGCGAGAACGACGGTTATCTACCCTGCGACCTTGGATTGATAAAGGTTTTGTACCGCCTAGTGAAAAATCAGGACTTCTATTATGGACATGACATCCAACACAGCTGGGTCTCGTTGGGATCATTACTTCCTTCGAAGGGGTAATGAATGTTCCGCCTTCTGGAAGGAATATCTATCGGAATCACGCCATAAGATTCTCTTCATTCTTGGGTCGGGATTTGATCCCCGCATGTGTTATGGTATAAGGATGCTCATGGAGGTATCACCTGGCTGCGTAAAAGAGTGCCTGCTAGTTGAGTATAATGAGGGAGAGAATTCGCCTTCTCTCCGATACAACGAATTAGTCAAAAAGAATTTTGGAGATCTATCGTCCATAATTGGAAAAAAGTGCGTAATACAAAAGACACAGGTGCCGATGTGGTCCCCAGATAAAAAACGGCGAATAGGGACTATGCGGGCGAGCGAGGCTATTCAGGATAATAAAATAGTGGGATTCACAGACATCATCGTTGACATAAGCTCCATGCCAAGGGGTATATATTTTCCTATTATTGCGAAGATATTGTTCCTTCTCGATACAAATGGCGACCTGCACCACTCCGTGAACCTGCACGTACTAATCCCAGAGCAGATATCATTGGACAAGGACATTCAGGAAGAAGGCATAGATAATGCTGCATCTTATATGCATGGATTCACAAGTGATCTCGTTCAGGTATCTTCAGCAAGAGTTCCTAAAATATGGATTCCTGTCTTGGGTGAAGGGAAGCAAGCTCAGTTGATACGAATTTATGATCACGTGGCTCCCAATGAAATATGTCCTGTTTTCCCTTCTCCATCAGTGGATCCGAGAAGAGCTGATGAATTGGTTGCGGAATATCGCGAGTTGTTATTCGACCGCTTCCTAATTGAGCCCACCAACTTTATTTACGCAAGCGAGTGGAATCCCTTTGAGGTTTATCGCCAGATATACCGAACGATAGAAAGATACAATGTTGCACTAGAAGCTCTTGGTAAGTGCAGAGTCGTGGTGTCGGCTTTATCGAGCAAGCTTTTGTCGGTGGGTGCTCTTTTAGCTGCTTACGAAGCTAAGCGAAATAATTTCATGGTTGGCATTTCACAGGTTGAAACACACGGATACAGAATCCAAAGGCAGATTACGTCTTGTGATCCTGAGTTGTTCAGCTTATGGGTTGCTGGAGAGTGTTACAATGCCTAAAGAGAAGAAAACACCACGGAAACTCACATTCACCTGTGTTGGCACTGGGTTGATCGCCCTGGACATGGTCACAAATGGCGACCGGGGTGACGCACCGCGTTTCTGGGCAGGTGGCTCATGCGGAAACGTGCTCACGATTCTGGCCTATTTGGGGTGGTATTCATACCCAATCGCGCGCCTCGGGAACGATATAGCGGCCAAAACCATTGCCAAGGATATGAGCGAACATGGAGTGGACCTTCAATACATATCCTATGATGAGTCCGTCAACACACCGATAATTCTGCAACGGATACTGTCTGCACCGGATGGCAATCCAACTCATAGATTCTATTGGGTGTGTCCTAACTGCGGGAATTGGCTCCCTCGATACAGGGCTATTTTACTCCAAGAAGTGCGAGAACTCGGCACCAATTTACCGGGAATGAGTTGCTTCTACTTCGATAGGGTTTCTGCAGCTGCCTTGTACCTTGCTTCGAAGGCACGAGACCAAGGAGCACTGGTCGTCTTTGAACCGGCAACGATAAAAGAGGACAATCAGTTTGAGAAGGCTATGTCCGTGTGCGATGTTCTTAAGTACTCGAATGAGCACATGAAGAACTTTGACCAGTCTACGTACGAGTCATCAGCACCTATAGTGATTGAAACTCTGGGAGCTGAGGGCTTAAGATATCGACTAAGAGGAAATGGGAAATGCGATGATTGGAAATTTCTGCCTGCATTTCGTGTAGCAAACCTCAAAGATGCGGCAGGTGCAGGGGACTGGTGCACTGCAGGAGTGGTGGACATGCTTATCAAGGAAGGGACAACACCGTTAAAGAGGGTTAGTAAAACAGAGATAGTAGACGCTCTTCGATACGGGCAAGCACTGAGCGCATTGAACTGCTCCTTCGAGGGGGCGCGTGGGTCTATGTATGGTCTTGAGAAGAACCAGTTTGGTGATGAAGTCCAAGCAATCCTGGATCGAAAAGAGGCCAGAAAATCAGTAATAGATACCCTTTCACCCAAGGCTAAAAAGACAGTTCAATGTGTTTGCCCGGCTTGCCAGGCGGCTTTGAAGAATTGTAGAAAGAAGTGTTGAGCTGCTGTAATAGGTCTGACCTCAAAGGAAAGAAAGATGGCGCGATGCTCCGCGCAGTATACTCATGATATCTAATTGATTGCTGACAAGTGGAAGACGACCTGTCTACATAGAGGTAAGTCCTTTCTCCGGCCTGATGAGGATATCTGAGCGCAGTAGATTTAAAGGGATGAATACCAAAAGGGCAAAGTCAAGTCCTAAAAGTTCTGTAAAATTGGTTTAGAGTTTGTGGTAAAGTTAATTATGCACAAAAAAAAGGGCCTGGGATCTCTCCCAAACCCTTTCTTTATTCATGGTGGGCGATACTGGAGTTGAACCAGTGACCTCTTGCATGTCAAGCAAGCGCTCTAACCATCTGAGCTAATCGCCCAACCTGTTGTTTTTTAATTTAACAACAGAACAATGATTTGTCAAATCTCAAAGCTGTCTTCAGGGGCCGCTGATAGCCAGCATGTAAAACTTTGATCACGCCTCAGAGATATGATCCGGAAAGTTTCCGCCGGCCGGCGGTTTTTTCGCCTGCCTGGGCCGGATGTCTTTTATCCCATAGAAGCAAAGAGGGCAAAAGCGGTATTCCGGCAGAATACTCCCTCCGCAAGCCGAGCAATTGCGAGGCGCGGTAAGAACAGCGGCGGTTTTCAGCTCAAGGCTGACAGAAGGCTCGAAATAATCCAGCGGCAGGGGTTCCAGGAATTGGGAAGCGTTGTTTTTCTCGGTGATCAGAAAGAGCCGCTCTAGGGCGCGTGTCAGGGCCACGTAGAATATGCGGCGCTCCTCATCCAGCCGCCCCTGGATGTCAAAAGGCAGCAGGAGTTTCATGATCCTGCCCTCTTCCCTGATGCTCGGAAAGCCGCCCCTGCCGCCTGTCAGGGCCCAGAGGAAAACAGTCCGCGCCTCGAGCCCCTTGGCCCCGTGGATTGTCTCGTGGCGCACCCTTAGCCCGGCCTGGCGCAAAGCCTCGCCCAGCATGCGGTAGCTTGCGCTCCGCCGATAGAGAACCAGGATTTCCCCGGGCTGATGGCCGCCATGCTCGATAAGCTCGCGGACCCGGGCCACCACATAGGCTACTCCATCCTCGTAAAGCCGTCCGGCGCGGTAGAGGATGATCCGCTGCACATCCCGCTTGAGGGCGACAAGCGGCTTATCGTGATACTGCCTGCACTTGCCGATTGCATAGCCGGCGAATTCCACTATCGACCTGCCGCTGCGGTAATTGACTCTCAAGGGCACTACCTCAGGCTCCGGGAAATCCGCCTCGAAATGCAGGATATGGCCCACATTCGAGCCGCGGAAACCGTAAATGCTCTGCCAGTCATCCCCGACACAGGTGAGACCGTTTTCCGGCCCGACCAGCTCCTTGAGCAGCAGGACCTGGGGAGTGTTTACATCCTGGTACTCATCGACCAGGATCTGCCTCCACCTCTTTCTGTAGCGCTCGCGGAGCTGAGGGTTCTGGCGCAGAAGCTCGACAGTCTGCAGGATCAGGTCGTTGAAATCTACCGCCCCCTTCTTTTTGAGGAGTTTCTGGTACTGGTCATAGACAGGCAGGAAAAGCGCGAAAAAGGATCTGGTGCGTAAATGTTTCTCCCGCCTGGCCCGCTCGTCAAGGGCGACCCGGTCCACGGAATGATTTTTCACCTTGTCCAGAGTCTCCTCAGCCAGGGCCAGGAAGCTTTTTATCGCCTCCGGATACCCGGTCTCGGAGCTTTCCAGACTGTCAAGGTCGCCGGAAAGAGACTTTCCCGGCACCCCGCCGGGAAAGACCTCCGGCAGAGCCTCGATCAGCCGCTTTTCCAGAGCCGGGAAATTCAGCACTTCCTCCCTCCCCACCTCGATCAGGCGCTTGCCATGAGCCATGTACTGCTCAAGCTTAGCGCTGCGCTGCTCCGCTTTCCTCCGGTTTTCGAACTCCCAGACCTCGAGATAGATCTCGAGGCCGGGCAGGTAAAAGTCCGCTCTGAAAGGGGGAGAACTCCAGGCTGCCTGGTGGTCGTAGAGGAAAGGGACCTTACATTCAGAGAGCCAGTTGGCAATGTCCCGCTCGGCATAGGAGCGGACCTGAAGGCCTGAAAGGGTGACTATTCTCCGCCGCCGCAGGTCAAAACCGCTGCCGTAACGGTCTGTTTCATCCGGGATCAGGAGGTAATTCCAGAGATAACGCTTGAAAGCGATGCGGAAATCCGGGTCCTTAAAACACTTTCTGGCTGCCTCGAGCATAAGCTCGCTTTTGGTATTCAGGCTCTTTTCGGCGAACTCCGGCTCCTGGCCCGAAACCGGGGACTCGGTGACCAGGTTGAACGGGCGCTCGAAAATGAGCCTCCAGTGGCGGCGCAGGATAAGATAGCACAGCGAGTGGAAAGTGCGCACACTGACCCCCAGGTTCGCCAGCCGGGATGCCGCCTGTGCTCCGGGAATGGACTTCCGGGTAGATTGAAACCCGGGAGCTGTGGTTCCTGCAGCCAGTTCTTGAGAGAGGCGCTGGGCCATTTCCCGGGCGGCATTGCGGGTGAAAGTGATAGCGAGAATCTGCCCGGGTTCAGCGAGCCGGGTGTCAATAAGGTGCAGGATGCGGCGGGTGATCACGTAAGTCTTGCCGCTGCCCGCTCCGGCGAGTACCAGCAGGTGTTTGGCCCGGCTGGTTACAGCCCGGGACTGGTCCGGGTTGAGCCCTGAAAGCCACGGGTCCATGGGTGCGCCAAGCCTGATCAGTGAGAAGCCGGGTCGAACGAAGAAAAAAAGCTGCAAAGCACCGGCGAGCTTATGAATAAAATAGGGATTTAATGCGCCGCAGGCAACCCCGGGGATGCGGGAAGGTATTTTCAAACGGAGTAAAAATGTGCTTGCAATAACAACCGGTTTTGATAAAATTATCAGGTGAAACCGGTCACTGACGTCAATCTTTTGGCTGTGCCGGGATAAGGAGGATTACTATGGAGAGAATTTACCAAGAGCAGGCCCGGACCAAGATTGAAGAAATGGTGCGGCGTATCGTGGAAAAGTTTCATCCGGAGAAAATAATCCTTTTCGGCTCCTGGGCGCGCGGCACTGCTGCGCCGGACAGTGATGTGGACCTGCTCGTGGTTTTACCTGTTCAGGGTTCGCGGCGTTCCAAAGCCATGGAGATAGATTACGCCCTGGCTGACCGTGACCTTCCCCTGGATTTAATTGTAGTAACCCCGGAACAGTTCGAAAGAGAAAAACAGCTTATCGGCACGTTCATTCGCCCTGCGGTTCTGGAAGGGAAAATTCTGTATGAAAGAGTCGCCTGAAAACCTGACAGAGGTACGCCTCTGGATTGAAAAGGCGGAAAATGATCTCAGAAACGCTGAGCATACCCTTACTCTTGTTGAAAACTGCCCCTTTGATAATGTCTGTTTCCATGCGCAACAAGGCGTATAAAAATATCCTACATTTCGGCATTAAGTGGCTTTAAGATATAAGGCAGCCGGTTGGCCGTCTCCACGGGATTTTCTTGATTTTTTCAAAGTCTGCATGTTACAGGTACAGGTTTCCAGGTTTCTGCTGTCACGAAAAAAGAGGGACCGCATTATCCGCGCGCCTTCTTTTGTTTTTGCGTTTTCAATCGTCCGCTCAATCTTCCTGCCACTCGGTATGATAGATTCCCGGCTTGTCCAGGCGCTCATAAGTGTGCGCGCCGAAATAGTCCCTTTGGGCCTGGATCAGGTTGGCCGGCACGCGTTCCGAGCGGTAAGCGTCGAAATAAGCCAGGGAGGCGCTCATGGCCAGGGACGGGATGCCGTTTTCCACCGCGGTTTTCACCACATAGCGCCAGGCATCCTGGCGGCTTTCCACTTCCCGCCTGAAGAAATCATCGACCAGCAGGTTCGGCAGGTCGGGCCTGCGCTCGAAAGCCTGGGTTATCAGATCCAGGAACCTGGCCCGGATAATACAGCCGCCTCTCCAGATCCGCGCGCATTCCTTGAAATTGAGATTGTAGCCGTATTCCTCGCTCGCTGCGCGCAGGAGGGCCATGCCCTGGGCGTAAGAGCAGATCTTGCTCGCATAGAGCGCCTGCCGCACGCTGTCCACGAGCTTGTCGGCATCACCGCTGAACCCGATCTCCGGACCTGAGATCAACTTGGAGGCTGCCGCGCGCTCATTCTTGTAAGCGCTGATTATCCGGCTCTCCACTGCCGCATTGATCGTGGGAATAGGGCTCCCCAGATCGAATGCATTCTGGCTGGTCCACTTGCCGGTCCCTTTCTGGCCGGCTTTGTCGAGGATCATATCCACCAGCGGTACTCCTGTGTCGGGATCGATTTTCCTGAATATGTCGGCAGTGATCTCGATCAGGTAGCTCGAGAGCTCGCCCTTGTTCCATTCGGTGAATATCTCATAGAGCTTCCGGGCATCGAGCTTGAGCACTCTGTGCATGATATCGTAGGCTTCGCAGATAAGCTGCATGTCGCCGTATTCGATACCGTTGTGCACCATCTTCACATAATGCCCGGCCCCGCGCGGGCCGAGATAGGTCACGCAAGGCTCGCCATTAACCTTGGCTGAGATTTTGATAAATATGTCCTTTACCTGCTCGTAAGCCTCACGAGGGCCGCCAGGCATGATACTCGGGCCGTGAAGCGCTCCGTACTCACCGCCCGAGACTCCAGTGCCGATAAACAGGAAACCCTCCCCGCCCAGCTCCTTGCTTCTGCGCTCCGTGTCCGGGAAATGGCTGTTTCCACCATCGATAATGATATCCCCCTGCTCCAGATGCGGCTTGAGACTGGCGATCATGGCATCCACCGCCTCACCGGCCTTGACCATCACGATTACCTTGCGCGGAACTTCCAGACTGGCCGCAAACTCCTCCATGCTGAGGCAGGGGATGATGTTCTTGTCCTTGGCCCTGCCCGCGGCAAAATTCTCGGTTTTCGAGGTGGTCCGGTTGAAGACCGCCACTCTGTATCCGTTCCGCTCGATATTCAGCACAAGGTTTTCACCCATGACAGCCAGACCGATCAACCCGATTTTCGCTTTTTCCATATTGATACTCCCATAAAAGCTTTTGATTAAAGAGATTGCCTTTTAATGATTTTTTACTCCACTTTTTTCAAATTTCTTATAAATTTAAAAATCTGACTGAACATAGAATATACAGGAGTGCGGGGTGTTTTTCAAGCAAAAAGGAAACGAAAGCCATTGTAAGCATTCGAAAGGAAGCCGGCGATGAATATCCTGGCTGATGAAAACATGCCCTTGGCCCGGGAGGCTTTCTCAAACCTGGGAGAGGTGCGCCTGCTGCCGGGAAGGGAGATCAGCCCCGAGAGCGTGGCCGATTGCGACATTCTGGCTGTGCGTTCTGTCACCCTGGTCGATCAGCATCTGCTCGAGGGGAGCAGGGTGCGCTTTGTGGGGACAGCCACAATCGGCACAGACCATGTGGACACCGGGTATCTCTCGGGCGCCGGTGTAGGTTTTGCCTCGGCCCCGGGATGCAATGCGGTTTCGGTGGCCGAGTATGTAACTGCAGCCCTGTTTGTGCTTGCCGCGGGCGGTGGTTTTGAGCTCCGGGAGAAATCACTCGGCATAATCGGGGTGGGCAATGTGGGAAGCCGGGTTTCTGCAAGGGCCGAGGCTTTGGGCATGCGGGTGGTCTGGAACGATCCGCCCCTGTATGACCAGACCGGAGATCCCCGTTACCGGTCCCTGGATGAGGCGCTCGAAGCGGACATTATCACCTTTCACGCGCCGCTCGAGAAAGCTGGACCGTATCCGACTTACCACATGGCGGATGCCGGATTGATCAAGCGCCTGCGCCCGGGAGCGATTCTGTTGAACACCAGCCGCGGGGGCGTCATGGATTCGACTGCACTCGAGGAGGGGCTTGCTTCGGGCAGGGTGGAGGCATGCGTGCTCGATGTCTGGGAGAACGAACCGGATATTTCTTTGAGCCTTCTCTCGGCAGCAGCCATTGGGACGCCCCACATTGCGGGGTATTCATTGGATGGCAAGGTGCGCGGGACGCAGATGATTTACGAGGCTGCCTGCCGCTATTTCGGCCTGGACCCGGTCTGGGACCCCTCCGGGCTCTTGCCTGAGCCTGAAAGAGCGAGGATCCGCCTCGAGGGGAGCCTCCCGGATGCGCAAGAGCTGGCAGCAGAGGCAGTGGTAGCCGCATACCCTATCCTGGCCGATGATTCGAAGCTCAGAGAGATTATCAATATCCCGGAAGAGAAGAGGGGGGCCTATTTCGACAGTTTGCGCAAGAATTACCCTGTGCGCCGCGAGTTCTCCTCGAGAACTGTCGAGCTGGCCCAGGGGCTCTCCCCTCTTGCGCCTGTGCTGAAAGAGCTGGGATTCAAGGTCGAGATGCA
>DATKXY010000024.1:0-8528 GCA_035528795.1 archaeon
AGTAGCCTTCCGAACATCCGAAGGTTCTTTGGTTCTCTACTATGTAACGCGCTACTCAGCCTAGTGATGGCAGTGAGCAGAGGAAGCCAAGCTTGGGAACCTATCACTAGTCATTTGGTAAATCTAGTTTTCTAACACACAGCTTCTTTACTTTTCATCACTTATATGAGACTACTATGACATTTTCTGTGATACATATGGATGTATCACCAACCGACACGGATTTTTCTAGACAGATACCAACCGAAGGTGATGGCTCCGCGCAGATGAGAAATGTAGATCAAGCAATCTTTCGGAAAGAATGATCCGAACTTGAAGAGGAGCTTGTCATTCGATACTTTGAGATCCGAATTGGAAAATTCTAGAACGCCTTCAAGATCGAAGACAAGCCAGTTTCCAGACGTTCAGTACATGCAATATCCCCCCGATCTCCCCAATAGTGGTTGACGCTGAAATTTACTGGCCCTATAATCAATTGTATATAATTCAAAAATGTCAGGCGTTGCCAGGTCGAAGAGTGGAAGCAATTTCACATTTCCGCCGCTATGCTCCAAGAGACGCCGAGTTATGCAGCAAGCCTTTTATACCAGTCTCATTATGCACTTCCACCTTGTCGGTCCTGTTAGACCTGACAGGGGAGAACAAAATGAAAAAGGAAGGAATCTGTAGAAACCACGTGATCGCAACAGGTCTTTTCGCAGGAGTCTTTATCATCAGTTCTTGTGTAACCCATTCAGCACGGGGTAGCTGGAGCGAAATACCGCCGCTGCCCACCGCACGATCCTACCTGACTGCAACATACTTCGATGGAAAGATTTACACGATTGGAGGTTCTGTCCATTATGAAGCCCGGCCTGTCGTAGATGTGTATGATACGGAAAGCGGTACATGGATCGAATCCTTTCCCCTGCCCGAGCACCGCGCAGGGCATGATGCCGTTGTGCTGAATGGCGAAATCTGGCTGATCGGTGGACTGGGCTACTCCATGATCCATAATTCTGTAGTTAGCTTTGATCCAGTGCACAAAACTTGGACAGACCGTGTTCCTCTCCCTTATCGGCTGGACTATCCCGCTGCGGAAGTTGTGGGCGGCAAGATATTTGTTGTAGGTGGCAAAGCAGCTGAGAAAGGCGGCGATCCTGTTCCGTATACCTTCGAATACAATCCCGAGACGGAAGTGTGGACGGAGAGAGCATCCATGCACAATCCACGATACAAGCATGCAACGGCTTCACTAAATGGTAAGATCTATGTGTTTGGTGGCGTAAGTGTTCGAGGAGCACCGCCTATATCCGAGGTGGAAATGTACGATCCGGAAACAGATACCTGGAGTATCATCACCGACATGCCTTATGAAAGAGAACTACATGAAGCAATCTCTTTTGGAGACGCAATATTCATCATTGGTGGAAACAATACTATGAGCCTTACTAATTTCTCTCGTGTCAGCATATACTATCCAGCGAGCAATAAGTGGATCGAAGGCCCAGAGTTGATCGGTCCCTGTATGAATTGTGGATGTGACACGGACGGTAAGAATATTTACATTTTTGGAGGATCGATCGATATGGATGTCAGGACAACTTCAGATCACTGTGAGCGCTACAGTCTGAAATAGAGACTATTAGTGTTGTTGAATATAGAAGACAAATGGATCGAAAAGGAGGGACAGCACTATAAAGTTCTTCAAGAAGTAATCCAAGAACAACCGTGATCCGATCGCTCAGAATGCTCTCACATCTCAACACTGGCAAAATAATGTTGATTCAATTGAAATCGTTGAGCGGCTCTTAACGTCGAGAGTGTGCCACAAAATGTGCCACGTTTTAAATGGCTCTATATGTGATATATGGAGAAATCGGGGCAATCCCGTGTAAAAATCCCTGAAATCGGGTGCTATATGCTCTTGATGTACGCAACCCACTCTTCACACGGTAGAAGTCACTGGTTCAAATCCAGTATCGCCCAATTTAATTCCCTGAAGGGGAATGAATTAGAGAGCTTACGGATAACCGGAGGTTTCACGTAGCTCGACTCTGCGCACAACGCAGAGCAGTTGTGCCAACCGGAGAGTAACATGGAACACCGGGTTCAACGATATACGATCCACAAACGAACGACAATTCGCCGTAATCGCAGCATCTACTACGCTCAATTTCGAGATCCAAAGACTGGACGCCGGCAATCCGCTATTTCCACAGGCTGTACGCGCCGGGATGATGCTGTGCGGTGGTGTGAACGCCACCTGGCCTCTGCCCGAGATCGGGTGGAAAACATCACTTTTGCAGCCTACGCGACTGGTTTCTGGGAACCGGATGCCACCTATGCGCCCCACCTTCGTTTGGCCGGGCGTTGTCAACTGGAGCGAAATTTTAGGCCGACGAAGGCTACAAATACCGACAGTCCATTCGTTTAATGTGCCAGGCTGGTCAAAGCACGTTCGACTACCTGCACCCCTTGCCTCCATACCGACGCTTCCCATTCTTCACTGTCCGGATGGAATGCACGCAAAAGACATGTTTTCAACTGATGTGCCCTACGATGTTCTTGCCCACCGTGGTGGTGCAGCCAGTTTTCACCTCTGAGGGCCTTGAAAACCCGCATTGGCGGTACGGTCCCGAACTCCAAACCGACCGCCGTTACGTCTGCGTTGGGCAACATCTGAGGAATAGCGAGCTTCAATGAGGCGTCAAGGTGAGCGGAAACAGATTCGCCGGTAAACGTGGTCTTGACGAAAGATGACTCCCAAATGCCCAACGCACGTTGGTATTCTGGCGATTCATCCGAAACATTGAGTATTACCTCGGCAGCGCCAAATCCACCAAGGCCGGTATGAACATCAATTACGACCGCGCTGGTTGAGGCCGACAGGTAACGTCGTATGATCGTGCGTAACGTACTATTGGACCACGTGTCGAATGTACCACCATAAAACAATCCGTCGGGGTGCAAATACTGGCCCCCACTTACAGCGGCCTGAGACGCAACCTTTCCCGCGGTGATTCGGTACAACAGTAAACGAGACCAAGAGATTACCTCGGACAAAAAGGACAATGTCCGAGGAGCTAACACAGCAGCCAGATCCTCATACGGAGCGTTGTCTGGATAAGGCATGTCATGATCCCGGAAGTTACGATTCAAATCAACATTGTCTTCGGTGAACCGTCTAAGGTGAGCCATTCCGAACGGGTTAACACCATGGATCATGAGAAGATTCACGTCTTTCGGAAGCCGAGAACCGATCCCTTCACTCAGTAGCCCCGTTTGAATGCCTGAACCCGCAAATCCCTCCACACCGTGAGTGCCGGAACTTAAGACGAGAGTTCGTTTCGCATCGGCATCCCCGATCAAGGCGACATCCATGAACAGCGGTTGGTTATCGGGGCCGAGATGAGGGTTCTTCACGCTGTCGACGGAGGCGCCTGACGCATAAGCGGCATCTAAGAACTTCTTCCTCGCGATTTGGTAGTCCTGGGAGAAATAGTCAACCTCTCTCACGTTCGTAACCTTACAACTCCGGGTTCTACACTGCGCTTAGTTCGATTTTGCCAAAAACTTTTTAACGGGAAGCAGCAGCGCCACCACTAACACGACTAATGCAACCAGGTGCACGGCGGAGTCAAATGTATTTCCGTTCAGTACATTGACAACAGCCCCGTATACGCAGGCTATTCCACCTACAACCAGCATCGCCCACCATGCCCATCTTTCTGCTTTTCGGAATCCCGCAAACAGGATAAAGAAAGCGGCTACTTTTTGCGTGATACCGATCACCATCATATGTCGGGTGTGTGAAACAGATACACGGATCGCCTCAGGTGACAAGATTTCTCTGTAGCTCTTTCCGGTTATGGCTTGAAAATCCCCTTCCAACATCATAGTCGGCACCGCGAAAATGGCGATTTCATATCCAGCGGACAGAACAAAAAGTACAAAAAGGATCATCGTACTGACCTTAACCATGTCTGCCTCCTACTAATTCAAGACCAAGATAGTTATAGTCTAAGAGATGAAGATCGAATTATCCAATCAAATTGCAGCCCGTTACATGAGTCTAAAAAGAAGACTTGCAGAAACCCTAATACTTGTGCAGTTTTATTAGGGAGTTTATATCTGAACTTCCCAGTACGTCCGGTCACGTACTGATCTGTAACAATATTTAAAGAGCATTAAAATACCTTCTACTAAAAACAGCCTTAAAAGTCGGTCTATCACTATGGTTAGGATGTAGAGTGTAGTACGGCATACTTCAATCAATTGTTATCACCCGCCTCCTTCTTCGTCTGGGCTATATTCTGACTTTACTATCTCGTGCAGCGCGGCGATGCTGTCGAACGCTGACTGATCCGCCAAACTGGTGAGGTTGCATACACGACAAATATCAATATCCTTCTGCGAAAGGTAGTTGACATGTATAAGTACTTCGCGGATCTGATTTTTAGTGTCTGGGTATTCGCGCTCTTCGGAGTCGTGGCTCTGGAGAAGGAATTCGCGGTATACGTGTTCGATGACTGGTCTCGAATAGGTTTGAATTTCATCCACCACCCTCAGGATCTCTTTAATCTTGGAATCGAGTGTGGTCTGTGTACTGAAGAAGATATGGCCATTCGGATGAGCGGACCTATTGCGATCATCCACCGGCTTGGCGTAAGTGTTGATCTTGTTGTTGTTACAGGCTATCAATTTGAAGAAGTGCAGGATGGTACGTTCGTTTACTGCGCTGAAAACGAAGGGTGAGGTCGCTGTAGTCAGTGCCCTCTCGTCTCTGGCAAAGCCGATAAGTCCTTTCTCGAAGTCCGCCGGTCGTTCTTGCTCCTTCGGTGTCTTAAATGAGAGCGGCAGGTAGTTCCCCAGTTCAGCGGCTTCTTCCATGGATCATGCCTCCACCGTGACCGGTTCGTCCTCGCCCCAGATGCGGGCCAGGGTGGCTTGGATTTTCTTTTCGAAGCGCGCAATCAGTTCGCGATTGGCGGTGACCAGCGATTGCTCAGTTTTAATCCCGGCGACGATGACTTGCTGCGTAGCGACGTGTGGAAGAGCCATTTCCTCTGCCAATGAAATCGATATGATGAACTTCTGCAAAATGAGAGTGTCAATAGACAAATATAGTCCCATGCGTTATACTTAAAACTGTCATGAAAATGACACAGTCGCCTGGAACTGCATTTGCGGGAAAATTGAGGTTTTTAATCTGTTTATTGGCGGCGATATTATCGAGCGGCGCGGCGTTGTCCGCGCAGGACCGGACTTCTGAGCCTGAAGCATGGGAACCGGATGCGCTTATTGGAACGCCTGTTTTCCCGGGAACAGGGCTTTCCGAGCAGGGGTTGGATTCCGAAATTGCGATCGACTTGATCCGGTTTTATCAGGCTAACATAAACCCAAACAGCGTTTCGCGTTGCCCCTTCTTTATTTCCTGCTCCAATTTCGCGCTTCAGGCAATCGAGAAGTACGGTTTTTTGCCCGGGATACTCCTCTTCATTGACAGAATATACTACCGGGAAAATCCGCATGCGGCTTTCTATTATCCCAAGAGGCGGAATGACCAGAATTACCTGAAACTTGATGATTCATTTTTCCTTTATGGCCGCAATGACGATGACTGATAGGTCGAGAAAACCGTCTGTTGGGAAAGCGCTTGTCCTGCTCATGTGCCTCGCTTTGCCTGTATCCGGATTCTCCCAAAACGCCGTGGATAGGCTCGACTTTGCCGAATCCCTCATGGCCGAAAAAGATTTTTTCAGGGCAATCACCGAATACAAGCGGATCGCTTTCTATTCCAGTGATGAAGAGGTTAAACGGAATTGTGCATACGCCATCGCGCTCGCTTACCTGAAAAGCAACCATTTTTCTCTTTCCCTTGCCTACCTTGACGCCCTTGTCAACCTGCCGCAAGTACCCGAGAAGTTGTTTCTGAAAACCAACCTGCTTTACGGAATCAATTTCTACTGCCTCCACGAACCCGGCCTGGCCCGGAATTACTTCGATAAATCCGTGCATGCCGACACAAGCGGAATGCCGGAGCTATTTCTGGGCCTGCTCTCAGCAGAGAACAGCGAGTGGAAAGAGGCGAGCGGGATTTTTCGGGCGGCCGTGGACAAGGCGGGAACGACCGGATACGGCCTGCTGGCGGTGGACCTTGCCAAGGAAATACTGAAGGGAGAAACGCTTGACAGCCGGAGCCCGTTCCTTGCAGGCATGTTTTCGGCCGTGCTGCCGGGAAGCGGACAGGCGTATACGGGGCATTGGTTCGATGGACTGAATTCGTTCACTATGGTCGGTCTTTTCGGTTTCGCTACCTACCTGGCCTTTTCTTACGAATCGCAGCGGAACAACGGTTATTATGTGTACACGGCCATCAGTGGAATCATCACCAGCCTTTTTTATTTTTCCAATATAATCGGGGCGGCCCGGACCGCGGAGTACTATACCGCCAAACAGAGACAGGATTTTCTGCACGGGATCAGGAACAGGATCTTCGACACCGTGCAATAGCCGCCTGGGGGGACAACGGAGGTAGGTATGCTGAAAAAAGTCATTGCCTTTTTTTTCCTGTTGCTTTTTATCACAGGGATCGCCTTCACCGAGACAACGCTTTATTCCGGCGATGATGAAATAGACGAGATCCAAAAAAGGATCGATGAGGAAAAAGCACGCCAGGAGAAGGAAAAGGAGAAGGACGATGGAGAGGAATCCAGTTGCCTTTCGGTTTTATTCGAAGGCTGTCTGGAGGGCCTTTGCAATTCCGATTCCTATTCCGATCAACAGGATACGTATCAAGGCTCTGGGGGATGCGACCCTTTCAGTCTGCTTGATTTCAGTCTGCTTGGAGCTTTCAGCTATGCGCCTTTCCCGTATGCGGGAGACTGGGGAAACGATATCGTTCGCTGTAATAACACCGGCAACGCAAACCACAAATGGGGCTTTCTGACGGCATCGGTGGCAGGAAGCTACCTGTTCGAAAACACTAAAAGCCTGACAACCCTGCTCGAAGCGAATTTTTTCATTATACACATGAACGGGTTCTACCAGTTTACGATGGCGGAATCGAAAACCATGAACATTTTCTCGGTCAACGGGGGAATGTCGATTCCCCTGCAATCCGCGCTGTTCAATTTTTTTTGCGGGTTTTTTAATTACGATTACATAGGAAGCCCGCTCTTTTCCTTCGGCGTAAGCACTAAAATATTCCTGCCCGCGAATCTCTACCTTGACATTTACAATACGAACGCGTTTTTCGGTTCGCTGGGTTTCCATATCCTCAACGCCTCCCTTAATCTTGCCCTTCGTCGGTTTACGGTCGGCGCGGGTTACCGGTTTCACAGTTACGCCGGAGTCATCTTCCAGGGCCCGGAATTGAAGCTTTCGGTCTGGATTTGAGGGCTTGCACGGATTTTTTGCGGTTGACGATCATTCGCGCTCGGCACATGGGGCACGGGATGGGAAGTCTAGCTGCACGGGATGGAGATCACCCAGTTCATCTGCGGCGATCTGGCTGAGTACGATCCGTCCGCCGATCTCTGGACCGTCAGGCCCTCGGCGCTGAGTGAGCGGTACAGGGGCGGTGTGTGCGCTTTGGGAGATCGACTCTATGCGATCGGCGGTGTTGACGACGGCTACCTGATCCCCGGCGTGGAAGTCTATCGCACGGACACGAATCTGTTGGCCAGGCAGGGATGGATAGCTAATCCGAGGGCTTTCTTCTCATCGGTTGCACTAGATGACGAGGTGTATCCACCGGGAGGATCATTCTCTACCAGTCGCTACTCGGCTGAACCGCTGGACCTTGTCGAGCGGGTTTATATGCGAGTATAATCCGTACGGGCGAGGGGATTTTCGCCTTGTCCAATAAAGCCGCACCACGGTGATCCTCGCGCAAGGTTCTCGGACATCCGGCCGGATCCTCGGGTTCTGACCTGGGGTCGCTTTTTTTATCCTGGATCCTGTGTCAGATGTGGGCTTTTGTTGCGGTGAAACTTAACGCTAGCGAGAAACGGCACTACGAAAACGAGTACCTGCCCCCGCTCACCATCAAGTATCAATATGACCGGCTCATCTCCCCCCTGCGCATCTCTTCAATAAGCACTACTCGGACCGCCAAGATCACCCTATACGTGATCGCAGATAGCACAGTAACCTCGTCCAACCTTTCGATCGCCACCCTGAAATATGAGGAACGACTTTCTGAAATGGTGGATCCCGAGTTATACATTGAAGCCTGCCCAGGAAACAATAGGAGGCGAGGGTGGCAGGGGACTGCTCGTGATGTGGAATGGGGAGTTCGATGGATCGGTCTATCGCCATAAAACTATTAAAAGCTTATGAAAATCCCGTTCTGGAAAAGGGAAAAGTTGTATTTTACGGCTGGTCTTTTGACGGCAGCCGGCCAAGCTCCAGGACGATCCTTTCGCAGAGCCTTTCGAAATCGCCAAAGGCATCTTTCAAATACTGCTGAACTCCGAAACTCAAATGGCAATACTCCTTCTGTAGGGAGATCTTTACTTTGTGCACATAGCTCAGCACCTCGT
>DATKXY010000025.1:0-33234 GCA_035528795.1 archaeon
TAACTCGAAAATACGGTGACGTATTTTTTCCAGCAACGCTGTGCGGACTCGTAGGGGCGACCGGCGGTCGCCCGAACAGGGCGAGGCATGCCTCGCCACTACGTTTACTAAATTTGTAAATTGGTTTAAAACAATACGCTATACTATTTATGAATTCATGTACTTAGAAAGAAGATCGCGAATTGCTTAAGAGGACAATCAAAAGGAGTTTGGGAAATGAATTCTAAATCGTTCTTTTCTTCTTCAATGCCAATATGCATTAGCTCGACTCTTTTCCTTCTTGTTTCAGCATGCGCCCCGGAAAGCCCCCTTCCCTCTTTCGAAAAAATCTCCGATAATCTTTACCGGATAAACGACGCCTGCAATGTCTATGTCGTAAAGCGCGGCGGCAAGGCTTTGCTTATAGACTCCGGCGATGCCCATGTGCTTGAATTAATGCAAAAACTCGGGATCCGGAATATTGAATGGGTTCTGCACACCCATTCCCATCGCGACCAGTGCCAGGGGACCCCCAGGCTGGTCGAGGCCGGCGCCAAGGTGGCAGTCCCTCAAAAGGAGGGGCGCTTTTTCGCGGATGCCGAGGGGTTCTGGAATAACTTTCAGCTCTTTTACCGCTACAGCTACAAGCCCGATAATTTCAAGCCGCGGGAAAATATCCCGGTCCACAGAACGCTCGCTGACGGCGAGGTGTTCGAATGGGAGGGCCTTCGTTTCGAGACGGTCGAGACTCCCGGCCATACAGTGGGCGCAGTCAGCTACGTGGTGGAGATCGACGGCACGCGCTGCGCTTTCACCGGCGACATGATCCATTCGCCCGGAAAGGTGTGGAACCTGTACAGTTTCGACCACAAGTACTGGGATGGTGGATATCAGGGAATAGTGGAAGACCTCGAGGGTCTGGACCGGGTACTCGCCAAAGGGGTGGATAAGCTTTTGCCTTCACACGGCCTACCGATCTCCGAGCCCAGGGCGGCGGTGGAAGCTCTCAGAGCCAACCTGGAAAAATTGTACGATTTTGAGTTTGAGGAGGAGAGTTCCCCTGCCGCTTCCAGCCCAGCCAGGCCCAGCCGATGGTGGAAAAAAGTCAGCGAGCATCTCTACCATTACCGTCCTACCTCGTTTATCGTTCTTTCCCAGGACTCGAGCGCCCTGTTCTACGACTATTACGCGGTTCCTGACTCCGGTTCACCGTACTATTATGATACAATCGATGAGGTGATCGCCGGTCTGGGGATAAAGAATGTCGAGCTTGTTATCCCCAGCCACTTCCATGAGGACCATATCCGCGGTTTCCTGGACCTCAAGAAGAGGTTCGGGACCTCGATCTGGGTTTTCGAAAACATGACAGATATCCTTGAGAACCCCAGCCGTTATAACCTGCCCTGCCTGGCGGAAGAGTCTATCAAGGCGGACAGGATCCTTCACGACCATGAATCTTTCCGTTGGAAGGAATACGTGTTCACAGTAGTCCATTTTCCAGGGCAGACCATGTACCACCAGGGAATGACAGGAACAGTGGACGGGAAGAAGGTATTCTTTGTCGGAGACACGGATGTCTACAGGCTGGATGATCCGAATTTTGACCACAGAAACAAGAAGCTGCACGGTATCAGTACGTTCTTAAACTATTACCTGCTCGAGCCGGAGGGTGGATATGTGCAGGCGCTGAACCGGCTCGTGGAATTCGATCCGGAGATTCTCCTTTTTGGCCATTCCGGCGCCAAACCCGGCAACATGGAGATGTATCTCAGGAACCGGGTCAATATTAAACAGAGGATCGAGGCCGTGGCGGATGTCCTGCCTTACGGGGACCCGAACCTGGGATTCGATCCGAACTGGGTCTCTTTCTACCCTTACTCGGCCAGGATAAAGCCGGGAGTCCAATTCGATACCAGAGTTCAGGTGCGGAATCACTACAGCCGAGCCATGAATGCAGATATCGAACTCCGTGTCCCGGCAGGCTGGCAGGTCGAGCCGCCCAGGGGACAGATAGTGATCCCGGCAAAAGGCGAAGAGGCTCTCTCTTTCAAAGTCCGGGTTATATCACAAGGCCGTCCTAAAGGGAGAACCGTGATCACGGCCCAGGTAAAGACAGAGGAGCGGGACTGGGGGGAGTTCGCCGAAATGCTGCTGGATTGGGAATAAAAGGGCCATTGACTGAAAACCAATCAAACCAGACCTGTCGGCGGCCTACTGCGGATCAGCAATCCTGAACCGCTGTCCTGCTGCATCGAGTGCTATTCCATTATCCCCGACTGTATATCGAGCGGGACTGTCACTGAGATTGAAGATCCACCAGATGCAACTGTCCTTTCCTGTTTCCAGCACTGTATGGATCGAGACCTGCCCGCGGGTTCCGGGCAGGCGTTTTATCTCGCTGCCATTAAGCGGCCTGCCCGGGCATTGAACCCAGAGATCCGCTGAATCGAGATGGATCAGGCAGGCACCATCCTCGACCCACAAAGCCGCTTTCGGGTGGGCGTGCCAGCAATATCCTATATTGCGTACCCCAGGGCCGATAACGCGGTCTGCGACAACCACCAGGTTTTTGTTCGACATCCACACCTGGCGGGTCACCCTGGTAAGGCTCAGGGATGGGTCATAGCCGCCGGTTATGTCCAGGGCGGCATAGAGCAGGCTATGGCCCATGTCAGAGCAGGCCAGCCGCTTTACCTCTGAGACTTTCTGGGTCTGCCAATTGACCACCGGGTAGTTATGCGCGGTCGGGCCCAGGGTGAACTCGCGCTCCTCGCCCTGGACATACTGCTGGTATCCCGGATCGTCTATCAGCCAAAAGCCGCGCGTTCCGATCACCAGCGAGCCGTTGTCTTTCTGGATATGGCCCGAGAGGGAATTCGAGGCCGAGATAGCGACCGCGAGGTCTTCGGTTTCCCATCCGCTGCGCAGGACCAGGGAGTAAAGCCCCTCTAGGGCTCCGGGAACCGGAGGCTCAGGGGCGCCTTGCATTTCGAGACCGTGAAGTTCGGCAAGGGCATCGCTGCGGAAACAGTCGGCAGGGAACCGGTCCAGGTACCAGGCGGAGCGCGGATTCCACCTGAGGCGCGCAAACTTGGCATGGGCGCTCGCGTGAAAGGGCATTTCCCGCGGCTCGACATCATTGAAAGGAGCAAACTGAAGGATATCCCCAGGCACTGCCAGGATCACCGACTGGTTCAGCATCTCGTCCAGCTCCGGGCGGTCGAGCACAGCCGAGCGGCTCTCCGGGTCAGCTTCCTCCAGCCAGTCGGCGACAAAGTCAAGGATATAGCCATCGTAGGATACCCCCTCGGTGGTACCGTTTTTGCGCAGCTCGAGCTCAGCGAGGATCAGGGCCAGCGAATGCCGCTCGAGCGCTTCCCGCAGCGGATGCCCAGAGAGACGTGCGGCCATGCACAGGGCAAGGTTGGCGATTACCGGGATATTATGGGTCAAAGACCCTCTGTCCGGAGAGTTCATTATCTGGTCGACTGAGGTCAGGTTCATCCTGGTCCTTTTAAACCAGTCAGCGTGATTATCCACAACCCTGGCACAGGCGCGCTCGATATCTTTTTTCAATTCCGGATCAAGCCAGGACCAGCTCCGGTACGCGCCAGCCATTATCCGGACAGCATGTCCGATCGACAGGTGAGGGCTCTCCCAGACATTATAAGAGGGCCAGCCGGCCAGGGCTTTCAAATCTGTCTGAACCAGCGAGCGGTACTGCGGGTCGCCGAACCATTCCCCGGCCCAGCCCAGGCTGTTGATACGCTCTTCCAGGTCCCAGGTCATCCAGATTTCCCATGGATACGGCGATATACTTTCCACTGTTATCGGGGGATGGTCTATCCTGCGCACAGGCAGGGGATAGGCCAGTTTTCGATAGATGCGGTAATAGTCCACCACTAAGAATTTCTGCGGGGCATAGAGGGAAGCCCGCTTTTGAATGACTCTTTCAGCTTGCTCCCTTAAAGTGTTTATCCCGGCCTTTATTCCGGCGACTCTGTCTTTGCCTGAACCGCATCCGGAAAATGAAATATTGAAGATAAAAAGCACGGCCAGAGCTAATTTCAAAGGATAAGTCCTGCCGCTAATCTCATTGCCTGTCATTTATCCGCTCCTCCTGGCAAAAGATTATCCAGAATTTTTACTGAGAGGTCAAAAGTGATAACATAACTTTAACCATTCAGGCTCTGCCTGTAAATAAGGAAGACTTTTTTTACGGATAACAGGCTGGGTGGTTTTTAACTTCACTTTACAATTGCCATTTGAACGTATTTAAAATGGCATTATTCAGACAAAGAAAAATACTCTTTTACAATGGCGTTTAAAAGAAAGCTATATTATGTTAAAGGCGATAATTAATTCTCTGCTAAGAATGATGAAGGCGATAAAAATGCGGAAAATAAAATTAATAATAAGAATATTGATAGTGGTTATTGCGCTGGTACTGTTGGCTCTAAGATTGATTGGGAGGATATCGAGTATATATTGCGATAAATTAGACGGAGTGCAGGGAGTATTGATATGGATATTACTGATAGTGTGTATAATTGGGATTGGGTTGCGTGTGACAGCTAAATGAAATAAAAACGATAGTGAAAACAAAGGCCATAAGAAGCCCTGAAGTCCGGGGACCCTATTTCTGGAGCGTGTAGAAGACAAGTAATTTCCATCATCGCCCTACTAGATATACACCGCCCAGGCAGGCCTTTGCGCAGCATTATCGCGCCAGGCGAGCTTGGCGGAGCGGAGTAAAGGACTTAAATGCCAGGATTAACTTTTGTTTCTTTTTGTTTAAAAAGAAATGGTTTTGCTTCTTTTGCCACCAAAAGAAGAATAAAAATTTCCTTTACGGATAGATACAAACAATTTAATGACATGAGTAGTAACTTTAACCATTCAGGCTCTGCCTGTAAATAAGGAAGACTTTTTTTGCGGATGGCCTTCTGATAGGTTTTTAATTTTAAGCCGGAAACACCGGAAAGAAGTAAGCTCCGTCAGTTGACCGCCGAAGCCGGATTGTTGGGGGTTTTAGAAAGATATGTCACTTTATATATAAACGTTCGCTGCCTTCCTGGCTGATTAAATCAACATGCCATTTCACCGGATTTTATCTATTACAGGATAAACTCAACCCGGGGATTATTTATAAAAATCCGAATCTAGGTTGCCAAGGGCCTATTCTTTTCTGCTAAAGATTGTAAATAATCCAGTCCGGCTGCCTCCCTCCCTGAAAGGACCATCCGCCAAATCGACCAGGCTTAATTTCCCGCCAGCACCAAGATCACTGTGTGACACCGATCTGACAAATCTTAACACATTATCACTTTAAATGATAGATGCATTCAGTGGCCTGTAAATTCTTAGCTTGATCGATACTAAATCCGCAGGTGCGAAAAAAAAATTAAAAAAATTAAAAAAAAGGGTTGACAAAAAATTTGTCGGATATTATAATGAGTAAAGACTCACTGAGTTATTACTCATCTAAAGAAGAGTTATATGGCTGCCGGTATCAGAAAAGAACAAAAAAAGCGCACCAGGGAGCTTCTTATAGAGTGTGCTCTCCAGGAATTCTCCCAAAAAGGAATCTCGGCCACAACAACTGTCGATATCGCAAAAGCGGCCGGGGTGGCCCATGGAACTGTGTTTGTCCATTTCCCGACACGGGATGACCTTTTAATTCGGGTGATCAGCGATTTCGGACTGTTAATCGGGAGCGAGTTTAAAAAGCTCTCCAGGCAGGAAGGCGGGGTCAGGGATATCCTGGCGGCTCACCTGAAAATTATCGAGCGTTACGAGCCATTTTACACCCAACTCGTTATCGAGGGAGCACTACTGCCGAGGGATGCCCGCAACACTATCTTCCTGATTCAGTCCGGTATTGCCCGTTACCTGGAAGAAGCTTTAGCCAGAGATGTCCAAAAAAAGCTGGTTCGTTCGCTCCCGATCCATCTTCTGCTCAACACATGGATCGGGACTCTGAATTACTACCTGGCAAACCGGGATAAATTTGCCCCCGGAAAGTCCGTAATTGCCGCACACGGTCAGGAGCTACTCAATCACTTCATCAGTACCATCGAGCTGAAAAAAAAGGAGGGCTGAATGCAAAAGAAATATGAGTTCTGCAGCTCATGCGGGATGAAATTCCGGAAGCCGGAGAATCATGCTCTGAGAGATGTATACCATGAGTACTGCCATGGCTGTACCAATCCGGATGGGAGTTTGAAATCTTATGCGGAGGTGCTTGCTCTAATAGCAGATGATTTATCTCACTCCCAGGGTATTGACAGAAATGCGGCAAAAGAAATGGCCGGTGAGATCATGGCAAAGCTTCCGGCCTGGAGCGGCAGGCAATCTGTTTAAGTCAGGCAGCATAAGCCACAAAATAACGAGAGGAGAAACCATGACATCTATCATGAAATCGGACATGCCGAGGATTGCTGCAGAATGCGAGTAATTGAAGATGTTCGATTTCGCCGCCTGTTTGAAGACCTTATCTCTTTTGCTCTTTTTCATATTAAGCTGTCACAGCTTATATCAGGAGTAGTAAAAATGTACACGAGAAGCAAACTCGGTTTTCCCTTGGTGATCACAGTTTTTCTGATTCTTTTTTTCATTACAGGCACGGCGATCATAAACGCTGGCTCGACTAAGGGTTTCGTTAAAAAAATACAGCCTGTCAGCAGTCAGTTGGCCGAGCAGGGAAAAGAAGACCGGTGGAAAGAGGCTGAGGAAAATTTTAAGAAAATGTGCGAATTCCTGGAGCTGGACAAGAAACAGACCGAGGAAGCCAGTAAACTGTTCAATGACCGGTGTAAGGAGATGGAAAAGTTCTTCAGCTCAATACGGAGCGGCGAGCTCAGCCGGATAGAAGCTCGCGATAAAATGGTGGAAAGCTTCAAAAAATACCGTGAGAAGTTCGAACAACTGCTCAACGAGGAGCAGAAAGCGAAACTCGGGTTATGGGAGGAAGCTGGGCCGCCCAGGAGCAGGCGCGGCTGATCCCGGCGGGGCGGAGCCACCACAAGCCCGGATTGCCCTGTGTTAACCGGAAAAAGAGTAAAAAGGCCGTATTTACTGAATTTCAGCTAAATACGGCCTTTCGTTTTCATAATATTGCAGACTATGCGATTCTGCCTTGATACCCGGCTGTTCAAGGCCACAGGCCTTTAGATCTATCGCTGAAGGAAGATTCTTTCCTGGTCAGACAAGCCTTTTATCTTCTGTTTCCTTTAGCTGACAGGAAAAAAAATACCGCCCCAGCTCAGACCGCCTCGTTTACCATTTTAATTCCTTTAAACCTGCAGAAATGCTCGAGGTCTTTGGCCATATTCTCATAACATGTCACCCGGTGAAGCCCGTCGGACCAGTTCTTCCATAATGTCTCAGCATCGCCGTCCAGCTTAACGGTAATCTTGGTCCGGCAGCCCCTGTCGATATCCGGGGCATCGATAATTTCCCCGGTGAAATACAGCAACTGGTCCGTACCGATCAAGATCGCCTGGGTCACTTTTCGGCCAAGCTGCATTTTCACCTGCGCAACGGCCCCTTCCTGGCGCTCCATTATGCACCTGATTTTATATGGACACACTGCCTTGCCCGGACCATCCATTCTAGTTGTCCCCATGCAGTGGGCTAAGATAATACTGTTTATCGAGGTGTCGAGTGTCGGGTCGCTGATAAAACCCGGCCTTCCGGAGAGTCCCTGGAACAGGATATATGTCATGGCCGACTGCAAATCCGATTCGCAAATCCCGCCCAATCCCATATTGTTCAGCCTGGTAAAACCGATACAGGGAAAAGCAGGGAGCTGATGGTACATACTGCCATAGCAATCGACAGTCATTACGGTGGCATTTTCCTGGTCCAGCAAATTTTGAAAAGCCAGGGCCAGTCTGCAGGACTTTATTATTTCTTCTCTGGAAGGCTCGACCACTGCCACGGCCCCTTTGATCCACCGGTCCGCCTCCGCTGTTGCTTCATTGATATCAACTGCGTTATAAGCCTCGAGCACTTGCTGGCGGGCTACTTTTATGATCTCGGTTCCGAACTTGTTCTTGACAGCTTCGGCGTATTCAGCAGGCAAATCTTCCGTGTTATCAAGAATCCTGGCCTCTCTTAAATGGTGGATGGCACGAAACGGCCTGACAGCGGCTGCCAATTGTCTGTAATCGCTGGTCAGCAGGCACTCCATTTTCTCGCCCAGCTTCTGCTTGCGGAGCTCGCCGAACCTGACCCAGTCATGACCGGAAAACGGAACGGCGAAAACCATTGTCGGGAGTCCGGCTGCGAGAATCCCTTCCAGAATCGGAGAGATTCTGAGAGTCAGATGAATCAGGAGGATGCCATCCACATCCTTCAATCTGCCTTTGATCCCTTCGACCTGCTCCGGCGAGGTGATTAACTCATCGACAACAAAATCCACATCGGACAATTCCTCTTTTAATTCCTCGAATTTCTTTTCATAAAACCGCACCTCGCTTTTCAGATCCAGATTCGGCTTAGGCCAAAGGCCCTCCGGATTTCCCATATAGATCCTGGCGACTTTGACTTTCGTTCCCCTGCAGCCGGGGCTTACCAGCCTTGATCCTTTTGGAGCTGCACCGAACGCTAAAATTCCCGGGCTGCCGAGTGACAGAGCTCCACCCGCACCGATAGCGGCGGCTTTCAGAAACTCCCTGCGCCTCATTTCTTTTTTCATCAGCATCTCCTTGTTGAATCCCCTTTTGGGTTGGGGATGTTATTTGATTTTGACACAACTAAACAGTTTGCATTTAACACAAAACTTCATGCATTGATGGATTGCCAGAAATAATTTCCGGATTGTCTTTTCTCGAAACCGCGCACTAAACCAGACACCAGATTCTCAATCCAAGCTGTGAAACGGAATGTACCTCGAGCGGAACCTCACCCTTGTTAAATGTGAATCCGGAGGTCTTTACTTCCGAAAGGCGTAGCTCCCAGTGACCAAGCCGGGCATGCCAGCACATAAAAAGGCCACCCGGACTGTCTCGGCGATCTCCTCCTCGGTTGCTCCCTGTTCCCGGGCCCGGGCAGCAATTGCCTTTACGCCCTCACTGTGACCAAGTATCGCATCCCCCAGCATGCTCATCAGGGTCTTAATCTTCGCTGACAGGGCACCGTCTTTCCCCACAAATTTCTGAAGCAATTCCATCTGTTCCAATAGCTCAGGATCATTTTCCTCCAATATTTCGACGAAAAATGGCTTTCCCATGGCTTCCTCCTTTTCTGAATGGAAGTTTCACAACCGGCATGACCGGTAAGTTTTCAGTTAACCGGTTTGCGTCCTGCGTTTGGTCAAGGTGTGCCAAAAGCCGCCCCCCCTTCCACGCTCCTCGATCATTTTCACGACCTCGAAACTCTGTCCAAGCAGCTCCAGGATGTCCTCAGGCGTAAAGCAGCGCCTGTAAGCTCCATACGCGATATGCCATTTCTTTCGACTGGAACGGAAGAGGCGGAACTTCGGGCTGAACACCGAAAGCACATAATAACCCTGCGGCTTGAGAACTCTTAGCAGACTGGACTTGTAGGCGGGCCAATCAGCCTTTCTCTGATGATGCAGGCAGCCGTAATCCAAAATAATATCAAAAAGCGATTCCGGAAACGGAAGGGAGAAAATATCAGCCCTGTGGAATTTAACATTCTCCAAGCCTTTCAGCCCGGTGAATCTTTGAGCGCACTCCAGGGCCAGAGGCTCGTAATCTATACCTGTCACCTCGAAACCCAACCTTGCTGCAGCAAGACAGTGGCGTCCCTCACCGCAGCCGATATCCAGCAGCCTGCCGCCAGGAACTTTGTCTTTCAGCCATTCAAGGAAATCCACGGCATAAGGGGATGGCTCCTCCACCCCCCATCCGTGCTCTCCGACATGATAGGCTTCACGGAAATACCGCCGATTGGCCTCATCCGCGGTGAGCATAATAAAAACTCCTTCAAGCTTGGCCTGGCTTGATTAAGACGCCTCTCTCGTCATTTCTTTATTTTTTTCAGCCCAAGGAATTGTCAGGTTTCGAGGACCGAAAATCAGATCATCGGAAATCATTCGTCCTCTTTCGGGTTCTCTATTCCACCAGTTCTTTGCCCTTCTCCGCGGAAAGCCGGTGCAGCATTTCCACCGCTTTAGCGCAGATTTTTTGACATACCTCCTCGGATTGGCCAAATGTCATAATCTCGATAGGCATACCGGTATCCTGCCGGTATTCTCCAACCAGGGCTTTGACATATGTCTCCGGGATCTCTTTCATGACTTCTGTCATCAGCGGGATAAGCTCCGGCTCATGCATCCTGACAAACACGCGCTTGGAGCGGCTGTGATAATTGGTCGCTTTCTGGATCATATCGGCTAAATGAGTCATGAAACATGATTTTACTTCCCGCGGAGGACCGGGAAGGGCGATAATTTGCGTGTGGTCCTGGTCGATAATTATCACAGGTGAAACACCCACCGGATTGGGAAAACATCTGGCCCCCTCGAGCGCAGAGGTGGATATCGCGTAATGGGAAGGAAGTTTTTCCAGCGGCACCTTTTTTTGTTCTGCGATCAGCTCAAGTAAGTCAGGTCTTTGAACGATCTTTCGATTGGTCACAGCCGACAGGGCCTCGCGTGTCTTATCATCGCTGGTCGGTCCCAGCCCGCCGGTGATAAAAATGAATCCCGGTTTGCGGCTCAGCGCATCCCTGAGCACTGAGCATATGTCATCAATGTCATCCCGCACACAAAAGATTCTTTGGACAAAAACTCCCCGGCGGGTGATCTGGTCTGCGATCCAGAATGAATTGGTATCATAGACCCTGCCGTAACAGAGCTCATCGCCTATGGCTATTATCTCCGCCCGGATCTTTGGTCTTTCCTGGGCAGGAGATGATTCATCCGGGTTTTGCGATGCAAGAGCCAGCGCATCAGACAGTGCGTTTCTGCCTGCCTGTGGTCCTGGGAATGCAGCTATGTTTTCTCCAAAAGGCTCCGGGAGACTCCCAAACTCCTGACTGGCCAGCACGAAAGAAAACAAGATTACCGCCAGGCAGGACAGTAATAATCTCGGGACTTTCTCCATCAGGGTCTCCTTTTACTACAGGGAGCATTAAATAGTTTCCATTTGTATTGTTGTTTTTATGCTTCAGCCTTGGTTATTAATATAAGTTGGGTAAACATGAATGATTTACCAGATGTCGATTCTTACATTTAAGGCGCTGGCGATTGACTTACCTAACTACGATTGAAATATTCCGAGAGAAAAACTTTTACAACTGCCGAAAAGAGGTTTCAGTGCAACTACCTGGGATGATAAAGCCATCCCAAGTTAAACCAAGGCCATAAGAAGCCCTGAAGTCCGAGGACCCTGTTTCTGGAGCGTGTAGAAGACAAGTAATTTCCATCATCGCCATATTATATGTACACCGCCCAGGCATGCCTTTGCGCAGCATTATCGCGCCAGGCGAGCTTGGCGAAGCGGAGTAAAGGACTTAAATGCCAGGATTAACTTTTGTTTCTTTTTGTTTAAAAAGAAATGGTTTTGCTTCTTTTGCCACCAAAAGAAGAATAAATTTCCTTTACGGATAAATGCAAACAATTTTATGACCTGAGTAGTAAGTACCTGCAAACTTAATATAACATATCGAGTTAACAAGATTAATCATAATGATGATTTTACCTGTTATAAAGAAATTTTGCCCTGGACGGGATATCGAGCCCGGGCGGAGTTGTCCGCGCTGGATTCTGATTCCTTTCTGGAGCAAAATAAAGGAAACTCCATTTCAAAGCCTTATAGCGCCGCGCTCTGAATAGTTTGATTTTGCCAGCTTCTTTTAGTAACTTTGTGACTATCGCTGGCACAATTTCAGGTACAGCGAATTGTCGGGATTAACAACTATCCCGATCAGATACCTTTCATTCCGAACAAGCTATCTTCACTAATTATAATCATCCATGTATCATTAATCGGAGATTTCCACTCCTTTAAAGCTACTTATCCCCTCTCCTTATAAGCATGATTCAATACCTGAAAGGAGAACATAATGTTTATAGTCCATGTTTTTGCCCACATTAAGCCTGAGCAGGTCGAGGCTTTCCGGGCCGCCTCAATCGAGAACGCCCGTCACAGCATTCAAGAACCGGGAATTGCCAGATTCGATGTCATCCAGCAGCAGGATGACCCGGCGCGCTTTGTACTGGTTGAAGTGTATCGCACTGTAGATGATCCGGCCCGGCACAAGGAAACAGCGCATTATCAGAAATGGCGTGACACTGTGGCCGATATGATGGCCGAACCGCGCACGAGTGTTAAATATACCAATCTGTTTCCTGAAGACCCAGGTTGGGATTAACTGCAGTATTTCCAATTGAGTAGGGGAAACCATGAGATTTGAATTTGCCACCGCCGGACGGATCATTTTCGGCCATGGGGCAAGCGGGGAAGTCGCGCCCCTGGCGGCTGGGCTTGGAAGCCGCGCTTTTGTGGTCACTGGCCGTACAATTGAGCGGGCCGCGCCGCTTCTCGACCGGTTGAAAAAACAGGGAATAAAATATGTGACGTTTAATGTGCCCGGCGAACCGACTGTAGCCATGACAAAGGCCGGTGTGAATCAGGCCCGCCAGGCGGAAAGCGATCTGGTAATCGCTATCGGCGGCGGGAGTGTGCTGGATACCGGTAAAGCCGTGGCAGCGCTTCTGACCAACAGCGGGGAACTGGAGGATTACCTGGAGGTTGTCGGCAGCGGCAAAGCGCTGAGCCGGAGTCCCGTGCCCAATATCGCGATTCCGACCACGGCAGGGACAGGCGCCGAGGTCACCTGCAATGCCGTGCTCGGGGTACCTGAATATGGGATGAAAGTCAGCATGCGCAGCCCGTTGATGCTGCCTTCCCTGGCAGTGGTCGATCCCGCATTGACTCATTCTCTGCCCCCCTCCGTTACTGCCAGCACGGGCCTGGATGCGCTCACCCAGCTCATCGAAGCCTATGTTTCCAATAAAGCCAACCCGCTGACAGACTGTATCTGCCGGGAGGGCATTTCACGGGTCGGGCGCTCTCTGCGACAAGCCTGTGAAGACGGCAGCGACCGGGCTGCGCGTGAGGATATGGCTCTGGCCAGTCTGTTCAGCGGATTAGCCCTGGCCAATGCTAAACTAGGGGCGGTGCACGGTATCGCCGGCCCGCTGGGCGGCATGATTTCAGCCCCGCATGGAGTGATCTGCGCCAGGCTTTTACCATACGTTATGGAAGAAAATTTGCGGGCTCTGCAGAGGCGCGCAGCCGGCTCACCGGCCCTGGCCCGGCTCGATGAGATCGCCCGGCTCCTGACCGGAACCGCCACGGCGCAGGCGGCTGAAAGTATCGCCTGGGTGCAGGGTCTCTGCGCTGCATTTAACATCCCACCGCTGTCTGAGTTCGGATTGAAAGAACAGGATTTCCCAGCTCTGGTCGCCAAGTCCCAGAAGTCGAGCAGCATGAAAGGCAACCCTGTTGCCTTAACTGATGACGAATTAATGGAGATCCTGAAAAAAGGCCGGGAATAACTCACCAGCCCGCAAAAATAGTTTTCCCAGGGCTTTCTGAAGAGTTTTTACGGATACTTCTGTTTCGTGGCCGGTTGAACATATACACAAAGCGCCATATTTCCTTAATTTGTAAGGAAATATGGCGCTTGTTCATGGTGCCCCTAGGGTGACTCGAACACCCGGCACGCGGTTTAGGAAACCTTTGTGGAGCGTTTCCGTAAGTCTTTAAATATCAACCCAAAAGAGCATGGATGCTGCATCTCAGCATTTTGGGTACGATGTCATAGATTCACACCAATGCCATGATTTAGCACCAATTCTGATACAATCTGATACACATGGACAACGGTTTTTTTAACCGCTTAACTCCACTATGCATGATTTTACTACTAAAGACAATATTTTGACAAATTTCTTACAAGCAGGAGGTTTTTGGTTCTAATCCAGTAGCGCCCACCATCTTTAAATCCAGTAGTGGAGCGGGTTTGCGAGATTTCGCAGGTCCGCTCTTTTTGCTCAGTTTGGCGCTCATTCTCAATCTGTGACCAATTTTGTCGACGATTTGTGACTACTTTTTCGACGCAACTCACTCCCCGACCGCCTTATTCTCAAACTCGCCATTTCTGGATACGTATTTAAAGGATTTGCAGGCACAAAAAAACCGAATATAAGAGAGCCCCTGCATATCAAGCAGAAAAATATACACCTACTCCAGCCGATGTGTACTACGGACGTGGAGGCAGTAATTATAATTGAGGGACATGGTTAAACGGGAAACTTTGAGAGCGAGGAAAACTTTTAACATCGGGAAAGGAAGGACGAAAAAACAGTTGCTTTTACTCAAAACTACACATTATTTTTTAACACTAACTGTCCCACTTGTTCTGAAGACATAAAGCCGTCTGAACATACGATTTAATTCAGGAAGAAATAATGAGCGAAAATACTGGTAAAACTTCTGTGATTAATGAAACAACTGTTTCATCTTACTCGCTTAATTGTGCAAATGTTTATGATGACCCTAGTAACATAAATTTCGTCTATGGCCAGTTGACAACTGAGTTTTTAAAAGAAATTATTTTTAAACCAGAAGACAAAACTGTACTTGATATTGGATGTGGTACAGGCCTGGCATTTGATGTACTGAAAGATAAGTTTGAAAGCCTTGACATGAAAGGCATTGGTATCGATCCTGCTGAGGGTATGCTCAAACTGGGCATTAAAAAGTTCAAAGGCAATCAACGGTTTACTTTTCTACAGGGATCTTTTGAAAATTCTCCTGTAGAGGATAAATCCATAGATCATGTTATTTCAACTTTGGCTCTGCATTGGGCGACTTCGCTGGAAAAAGCAGTAAAAGAAATGTATCGCCTGCTGAAACCAGGTGGAAGCATTGATATCCTGATGATTGCCAAGGATGATGGAGCCCGGTTTAAACTCCCTGTTGTTGAGGCGATGAAAAAACATTTGTCTTTCGCTCAAATCCTTAAAGCTGCTTCGTTAGCCATAAGAGTTGACGCCAACCAGCTCCGGACTGCTTTCGAAGAACACTATGGCGACAATTATATTATCGAAGTGCGCAATCCCAAGAAGATAATATATGGATCATTCGAGGAACATATGAAATGGTGGACCGCCAGATCTAGTGCCATCATCGCTGATGTACAGGACAAGGATTCTTTCTTTCGCGATCTCAAGGAAGAATTTACTAAAATCAAAGATGCAAAAGGAATTCCTTTCGATCTCAGTTGTCTTTTTCTTAGTGTCAAACAGGAGGCTTAGGATGGATAGAGAGAAGTGCATCAAAGAAATCCAGAGCTGGTACAAGGAAGAAACCGGCAGGGAATTAATTGACGCGGATCAGGAACTCAACATAGATTCTGCTACGATTGTAAAACTGATAAATTTTGTAGAATACGATCTGGATATCAACATAGACATGGACAAACTCAATTTCAAATCATTTAAAACAATCAATTCATTCCTGGATAGTATAGCTTAACCACTACTGAATCGACAGCTGACAGCAATTGAAAGCAGCGTTAGCTCAAAAATATAGTGAGCATTACTTTCCCGTGACCAGAACACCTTATTCTTAGGGATTTAATAAAAAACCTGCTATTCTTATGAATACAAAAAAGATTTCCGTTGAAATTACAGACCAGATTACTCCGGAAGTAATCTGTGGTCTTGAACTCTATGCCAGACTAACCAACCAATCCTCTTTGCGGGATACAGTCGACGATTGGCTTTACTGGTTTAAAGACAATCCTTTCGGTACAGGCCTTTTCGCTTATGCGAAAAGTGGTGGACAAGTAGTCGGATTCTATAGTGCTATTCCTACGGAAATGCTACTTTCAGGTGAACTTCAGGTGGGAGCTAAAGGAGAGTTTTTTGCAGTCGATCCGTTATTTAAGAAAACCGTTGATATTTCGAGTGGTCTGGATTTGCCTTATGCCCTTGCCTATCGACTAAACCGTGCGGCAATAGAATATGGCTTTAAAACGACTTTTGCCACAGCTAGAAAAGGCGCGGAGATCCTTCTGGTTTTCACTGGTGCAAAAACGCTTAAATACTGTAAAAGATTGTTCGTTACTTATTTCAAACCTCCTGAAATAATGTCCAGAAGAAACCCGGTACTGAAAACTTTGTACAGTCATTACTTAAAAGTGTACACCTCCCTAAGACGTTTTTATTTTATGTTCCGGTTAACTGAGAAAGCTGAAACTTCAAATTTCAGACTTCAAGAAGAATACAGCCAAGATGATCTTATTCCTGATCGAGATAAAAACGTTCTTTTCTTACCCAGTGTTCGTATGCTCAACTTTAGATTCCCTGCCAATAAATACCTGAAATACTCAATCGAAGGAAATAACAATCAACCTTGTTATCTTGTTTTCACCAAGCCAGATATCAATCGTGTCGTGGAGCTGAAATACTGGTCAAGTGGGTATATTCCACCCGAAACATTGGCCAGAGTTATTCATGATGTAATTAAACGCTGCAGGAAAGCGCATGCCGCCAGCCTGGGATTTCCTGTTAATCTTGATGATGAGGATAAACAATCGCTTTTAAAAAAGATGGGTTTTTTAGAAACTAAACGCACTAATAGAGCGTTCGTTTTCAGTGCAGATAAAAGAGTAATGCAGAAGTGTAAAGATCCTCAGCAGTGGCTTTTGACAGATGCTCATACCGGCTATTACCAGATATAGTACTCAGAAAAAGAAGTTTCTTTTTTATTTCTTAATATTTAAAGATTTCCACCAGTGGTAAATTGTCCTGCAGTCGGTAAGCAGAGCGCCTTTCTTTTTTGCTTTCTCGAGAAAGCTATTGTAGAGCCTGATTCCTCGCCGATTTGATATCATGTAAAAATCGATATGCGTTAGAATACTCAGGCATAGCCTCCTGGAAACAGCTTCCTCAAGCATAGCCTCTGCTTTAGTAAAAAATTTTTTCACCCCAAGATTCAGGTAACGACTGTCAACATATGTAGTATCCATCAGGTTTAAAGGCATCAAAAGGGTAGAGAAGACACCGTTGGTTTCATGGTCGAAAACCTGATGAGGCAAGCCGAATCCTGTGCGATACCCTCCGGACTCCGGAAACATGACAGAGTTATCATAGCTCAATCCAATTGATTCGAATAGCTTAAACATAGGCTGAATACGATAACGTAGATAGTGAATTCTGCCACCAATAATATTATCTCCCAGCACAGATTTACTATAATTCAATTCATCAGGGAATGTTCCTTTCATTATCGACTCAAAGCTTCCGTGTATCCCGATCTCATTCCCTGATTTATGCACCATTCCCAAGATGTCAGCCATCTCTGGCATTGAAACAAGATAGTCTGGATCTCTTGGGTGCTTTTCTTTCTGGAAAACAAAATTATAGGAACTCCTGGCATCATGCTTCCCGTGCAATCGCAGCATCCGTCTGAAATTGTCTTTCTCACCAAAGAAAATGCCCTCAAAATAACACATTGCCTCATATAATCTACGATAACGGATTAACTCGGCCAGAGCACAACGTAATTTTCTATACATACTGCCCGAATAATAATAAAACACCCTGTCTACATCATGGCTTAAAATCACTGCACAGTTGGCTTCTCCTGGGAAAGAAACCCGTTCTAGGGACAATCCCAACTCTTCAAGCAACCTCGCCAGCAGATCAAAGATCAAATTGACTACCGGCACTTCCACCAGCTTATAACGCTCCAGATATGCGTTCTGATAAGAAAACCTGCCGAATTGATCATCCTGCTGCGATCCCTCTATATATTCTTGAAAAGCAGAAAGAAAGAAAAAAGCTGTCGCCAGTAGATCCCCACTGCAAATTATCCTGTTTTCTTCTCTCTGGATTCGAGGTGCTTCTGCAGTATTAAATAACACGGGTATATTATCAATATATGCTGGCTCCGAATTATAGGGATTTCTTTTTCGAAATACAGCCGCTGTTTCCGGATCGTGCAGGATAATAAGGCACGGCATGTTGCTTTGCTGAGGAATTCCTGATTCAGGACCATAATACACAGTGACTGCGCCATCAGTTAACAACTCATCCTTGGGAACTGTCAACTCAATTATTTCGTGTTCTGCCCTGTAATATGTTAAGAAAGTCTGCCATATATACCGAATACGTGAATTGAAAAACTCTCCCGATGATAATACCAGACGAAGCATGCATAATCTCCTTATGTATGTATTGTACGTCGTCAGAACAAGTGGGACAGTTAGTGTTATAAATTAAGGTGTAGTTTTGAGTAAAAACAACTGTTTTTTCGTCCTTCCTTTTCCGAGGTTAAAAGTTTTCCTCGTTCTCAGAGTTTCCTGTTTGATCATATCCCGCAGCAACAGGAGCCGTTTTTGCCGTATTCTATATTTGTCAGCAATGATCTATGTTGAATAAATACCAAGATATGCACTGCGTAGAACTCCGATGGGGCTTTGGGTCTGCGTAAATATTTATGGAACTTTCAAGCCTCGAATTCCGACATATTAGAAGAAGAGCTGAAAAAGCTGGAGGCGTTCCTGGATAAAAACGAAATATATTGTGAGCTTCTGGTGCTGCGCTGCCGTCGCGGCGATAGACAGGCTTTCCGTGAGCTGGTCGAGACCTTTGAGCGGCGTCTTCTCTATTATCTGAGGCGCCTTACCAACGACGAGCAGGAAGCCTGGGATATCCTCCAGCAGACCTGGCTCAAAGTGCTTCGCAGCATACGCTCGATCCAGGACCCGCGAAAGTTTAAATCGTGGATTTACACAGTGGCGCATCGCACCGCTGCAGACAGAATCCGCGCCCTGTCTACGGAAAAATCCCGACGGGAGGAATCTGACCTGGACGAAATCGCAGATGAAAACTCGGACTCGGAGCATTTCGAAAACGCTGGTCTAGTACATTACGGGTTGGGCAAGCTCCCAATAGACCAGCGAGAAATCCTGACTTTTTTTTTCTTGGAAGAGTTCTCTATCGCCGAAATCGCCGACATTCTCAAGCTGCCGGATGGCACGGTTAAGTCCAGGCTGCACCGTGCCAGGAATGCTCTGTGGTCAGTCCTGATAAGAGAAGGAGGACACCAATGAGCGTGAATTTTCACGGCTTCCGCGAGGAGTTGATTTCGATGGAGCCTGTTAACCACGAGCTACAGCTCAAATTTGAAAGGGAGATTGAAAAAATGTTCAATCAGGAAATTACCGGTCTGCGAAGATTCGGTTTGTGGGCCAAAAACACGTTCTTGCTTCTGTTCGGGATTGTGCTAATTTGCAGCGCATTTTTCAACCAGCCGATATCTCTCCCGCCCCTCGGCCGTTGGCTTTGGGGTATAGGCGGAGCTTTCACCTTGGGGATTGCCTTGCTGGAATTGCGGATAGTGTGGAATAAGAAAATGGACCTGAGGAAAGACTCGAAGGTTTCCACCCTAGTGGGAACCACGGGGATGACCGTGCTTGCTTTTTCTATCCTTTTTGCCGGGCTCTATTCGCGAGACTTACAGCAAATGGTAATCTTGGCCCCAATGGCAATGCTGGTAATGATTATCGGTATTCTGATCAGCGTATACAACCGCGTACAGCAGGGCGAACTCAACACCCGTGAAAAACTTTTGGAGATCGAATACCGCCTGACCGCGCTTGATGAGAGACTGCCGGGCGGAAAGGCCGGGAAAAACTGACCTGCCTCACAACAGAAGCTCTTCATGATTTATAAATCCTTTCTAACATTTCCGCTATAATTAAAAGCTCCGGCTGTTTGCTAGCCGGAGCTTTTAATATGGTGCCCCTAGGGTGACTCGAACACCCGGCACGCGGTTTAGGAAACCGCTGCTCTATCCACCTGAGCTATAGGGGCGCAATCACTTACGAACACGCAACGGGCTTACTGTGCCCGAAATTGTGCCCTTTTGTGTCGAAAGATATGCTTCTTGGCGCTTGGCTGCAAGTTCCAGGTCGGCCCCACTGACTATGTTGTAACGCTCGAAAACCGATCTTGTTTTATGGCCGGAAATCATCATCGCCACCCTCTCAGGAATCCCGGCCCGGACCATGTTTCTTACTGCCGTACGCCTCAGATCGTGGAATAATTTAATACCGATACCTGCTTTTTTGCAAGCCGATTTCCATGCCTTGTCAAATCGCTTTACCCTGTCAGTGCCTTTTCTGTTAAGAAACACCCAGGGAAGCGCAGTATCAGCCTTTCCCCTGGCTTCCCACTGTGCCCGGAATATCTCTTTCAGTTCTTCGTCAAGATAGATCGTGCGGCCTTCTTCGTTTTTGGTTTCTCCCGGTTCCAGCCGGACAATTCCCTTTTCGAGATCAATCTGGCTCCACTGGAGAGTGGAAATCTCTCCAAGGCGCCAGCCTGCCTTGTAAGCAAAAGTTAAAAAGCCTTTCAAGTGTTTCGGAAGTGCTTCTCTGAGAGCCAGAAAATCACCATGCTCAAAGAAACCTTTGCGGACATTATCTTCCTTGAGCATCGAGATATGAGGGACCCTGTCAACTTTTGGTGGAGTCTGTTGAGCTCCCATGTTCAGCATACGCTTCAATGCTGTAAGCTCTCTATTGATAGTACCGTTAGATGCCCCTTCATTCTGCCTGCGTTCGATATAAGATTTTATTCTTGGAGTGTCAATAGTTGATACCCGGAAGCCCTCAAAATCTTTTTGAAGATGCCTGAGGCTGAGTTCAGCTCTCCGGATATGCTTGCCGTTTATCCGAAAATCGACAAGATAATCCTCGGCCAGTTCGTCAAAGCAGACCCTGTCGAAATAAACCCCAGGCAACTTGCCCTCGGCGATCTCTCCCTCACGCTTTCTGAGAAGCCGCTTTGCGTCTGATTCTTTAGTGCTGCCGGAGGATTCACGGTAAGGCTTGCCGTTGCGATAATATTTCATCCACCAAATCCGGCCACGTTTATAGATCATACCCATGATTCACCTCTTGTGGTAAGGCGGTGGGGCTGCCTTCCCTGGCAGCCCTATTGATGTTAGCGATCTGTGCTGTTGTAGTTGATTCAAAAGGCATTTTCCACCGTTTCCACTGTACCTGCAATCAAATAATCCCAAAATTTAGTCAGTAAAGCATCTCTTTTTCCAGTCAGCTGATGATACTCACTCACTAAACTTGCGTAGACTTTCTCGTGGAGAAAAAGCTTCCTGCCTTTCACTATCGCAAGACATTGACTATTTCCTTCCTTTTCGAACAAACAAGTACCCTCTTTCAGCCCTGATCCTTCTAACATCGTAAGCCAATTGGCTAAACCAAAGGCTATAGGAGCTTTTTCTTCAAATTCTGCCTGGCTTGAAAAGGATATGCTTTCGTTCTCCATCTTACTTAACCTCCTGGCCATCCTGCGGTATATTTAAATTACATAATGCGGCTGGTGGGTTTTTAGCCGTGTCATGCACTGGCTCGATGGGTGCCATGTACACCCGCCGGGCCTTTTTAGCTGATAAGCCCTATTTCATCCTTGGGCTTAATCTTTTTATCTTTGCTTCGTGGCTTTTGAGCCTGTTCATCAATCCAAGCTTCTAATTTATCTCTATCTACACGCCAAGAATCACCAATCTTAAAAGCTCCTGGCAACTTTCCTTCTGCAACCCAACGAAAGAAAGTATTTCTTGAAATCTGCAATAATTTTTGCACTTGTCCAGGCTTAAGAATTTTAGGAGCATTTGTAAAATCAGTCATAATTTAAACCACCATCTTTAGTTTATTTTTTCATTCTATACCCATATATAACTATTTATTACCAATTTGTCAAGAGCCAGGCTAAAATTGAATGTGAAAGATTATGGCTGCCAAAATAGAGGTTTGTGGAGACTTGTGGAGAGTCATCATGACGCTTAGATCAGTCCCCCCCCTTCAATAAAAAATCGCTTAAAATTGTCTTACAGGACTTCGCAGCAAGCCCATAGCGCCACGGTCATTCTTTGGGCAAAGGTTTGCTATGGCCGTTTTGAGCATTTTCTTGATCTTTTTTGAGCAATTCAGGATCTACCGGCGCTCCCGGCTCCTTCGGCTGCGGGAAATAAATTGCTCCCGTGTTCTCAGAGAAGAACTGGTTTGTATCTCCCATCATTTTCTGATACCTTGCGAGGTTCGCCAGCGATGCCACCTTATCATGCATAGTGATCTCTACCGCTTCAACCACGCCTTCCTTTGTGTGATACTTTTTCTTTTCGATGCTCTTGATTGCCGCAGCCAGATCACGAGGCAGAGTCGTCACATCCTTCAGCTCTTTTGTTTCGGGATCGTAGAGGTCCTGGATATTCACCAGGGCCAACCAGGACATCTCGCGAGCTTGTACGCATCTGAGCTAAATTGATCCCCTCTAATATCTCAGCCTGACGTTTGGAGAGGTACTCCTGAGGTAGAGGATCGTGGAGGATAGCTGTTGCTATCCTCCCGGCTGATTTTTCGGAATAGCCTGCTTCCCGTGCCGCCCGCGCCCCGTTAAAATATAAGAGATACAATTCCAGGAATTTTTTGTACTTTTTTGTCAGCTTTATTAAAGGTTTGAAGGACATTTTAATCTCCATTTAAACTTTTTGTGTTATTTTTTACTTCCTCTCGCTTAAAATAATTAACCTGATCTTCCCTGGTGTCGTACGGACCCCCCCAGATGACGAGAGTCATCATGCAAGTGCAGATACCATTTGCCTTTTAAGTCTTGTTTTATCATTCTGTAAACAGCCACATTAAGCCTGGATCAATAGTTTCTCGTATTGGCTGGTCATTGCCATCACACTCGCAAATATGGAGGTTTTCCTCTCCTTTGCGAAGTTCCAGTGTTCCATTTCGCTTCATTCTTTTGAGCTTTAGTTCGCTTCGATCTATCTGAGCCTGAATGGGAGATAAGCTCATTTTCCCGCTATTCATCTATTCAGCCTCCCAAAGTTAAAATTGGATTATCCAAATAGCACCCTTTGTCCCGCAATTTTCCGGCGCTGGTATTCTACTGTGTTATCGATATAAAGCTTGGCAATGTCTGGAAAATACACTTTAAAGATAGAAACAAGCTTTATTTCGATTTTTGCGTTATAAACCGCTGACTGTTCGTAAATCTCGCCGTCTATCTTTTTTAAAACCTCTTGGTCTGTTATCTTTTCTTTCATCTTTTCCAAGGTCTCAATAGCCCTTTTTGATCCTGCCGGATCGTCAACCTCCATTTTGTTGATCCAGCACTTAGCCATTTTCTCGCAACTATCCACGAACAGGAAAAATCCCCGGTCGTCTTTTAGAGTATGCTTTAAAATATATGCAAAAGTCTCAATCCTTTCGGCAAATCCAACGTCTTCACTTAGTGACAGGCTTTCTCGTGATCTTTTAAGCGCCTCAAGGGTTGCCGTCCCGATCTTTCCTTTGGTTTTAATCGTTTCTCTTACAGCCTTGTCTACTGCCTCGTAAATATCTATCTCGCTAAATTGAACAAATCCCGTTTTTCCCTGAAGTTCAACCAGTTCAGTTTCTGCCTTCTGTTCTTTTGATTTTGCAATCTTGAGTTTGGCATAGAAGGCTTGACGTTCCTAGTCTGAAAGATTATGCCCTATTACTCGATGATATTCAGCCTCGGCTCTTTTTGTCTCATCTTTGGCCAGGCGCGGTTTTTCTTCAGCATCCTGCAATTTGTTGAAAGTATCAATCATTTTAGCTCTCCTTTCTCCTGTGGCTCTCCCAGGTGAATAAATACACTTTGTTATCCCTCTCCCGATCATGGAGTCGGTCAGTAATACGCTCCCCTACAATCTGTTCAAGTTGCTTGAGGTTTAAGTTGCTCGTAAGAATGGTAGGCTTCAGATAATCATATCTGTAACCGAGTATCCTGTGGAGAATCACCCGCTCGGCCTGGGTGTCGAACTGTACGCCAATTTCATCTAGTACGAGCAGGTCTACATTTCTCAGCTTGTTTATTTCCTCTTCACTCCGATCCCAATTTCTTTTTATCTTACTGACCACATCTATGAACGTGATATAAAGCGCAATTTTAAGATGCAGTCTGATCACCTCGTTTACGATAGCACTGGCCAGATGCCCCTTCCCCGTACCGCAGTTTCCCAGGAAGGCAAGCCAAGTTCCTTTATCCTGATACTCTGAAAAATATTCAGCAAAATGTCTGGAATCTTCCAACACATTCTTCTGTTGAGGTGTTTCGGCCTTGAAATTGTCAAAGGTCTTTTTTTGGAAGATGGGAGATAACTGGCTCTCCTTCATAAGCTCTGCCAATTGAGCCTGTCGTTTTTTTGTACTGTACTCCCTGATGACCCGCTTTCGTTCTTCGGGAAAGCATTCCTCGCACGGTTCGTAGATGTAGTACTGCTCTCCGCTGATTTTCGGGAAAATCCTAAGTTTTCTTTTGCACTTGATACATCTGCCAATTTCATCCGAGTAAATAGGCGGGGACATCATTATACTCTCTTCGGCTGATTCGCTCATTTACATTTCTCCAATAGTGGTCGAGTTGACGCGACATCAGGGTTGGTCTGTGGCCCTGGCGCTTCAGGAAATTATCGGGATCATTAAGGTAGAGCTTCCAGCACTCAAGGAAGGACCCTTTATTTCCACCAAGTGACTCGATCTTCTTAAGACAATTAACCAGAGCTATAAATTCCTTCTGTCTACCTGCTCCATTGCTCAAAGTGGGTAAGTGATTAAACCGCTCATGGTAGGCTATAAGGAAGGAATTCCACCCACAATCAGGTTTTTCCTGATACTTTTTGAGCCGGTCTTCATCCGAAGACCGGGTTTCTTTTATTTTAATTATTACTTCTTCTTTCTTGTTAGTTGTCGCTTTTTGATTGTCTGCCTGCGTTTTTTGTGCACCTGGCTTGTCGCTCGGTTTGTCGTTTAATATTCGCTCATCGCCGTTAATGTCCATGAAGCCTTTTTTTAAATGCTCTTGCTGGCTTGTCTCCTGGCTTGTCTTTTGTTTGTCTTTTGTTTGTCTCTGGCTTGTCGCTGACTTGTCACTTGGTTTTTCGTTTTCTCCTTGGTTAATGTCGTAAGTCCTTGTGTTTGCCAATATTGCGATTGTTCCCTTGTTCGTTGTTTTGAACGTTACCAAGCCCCATTGTTCGAGCTTGCTTTTTGCTGTTCTATACTGACGCGGTGATAGGCCACACGCCTCCAGGTCTCCAATAAGGGCTTCGCCTGGTTTCAGATTATGTATAGAAAAATCATTTGTGCGTTTAGCTCGAAACGCTATTAAACTAAGCAGTACAAAAGCATTTGGGTCTTTCAATAGCTCCACACTCTCCTGACTCCGGATAAATTTTATAAATCTATCATTATGTTTGCCATCTGGGATCATTGTATTTTCACCTTGTTTTTCTCGATGAACATATTCAGGTCGTTAATATCCAGCCATTGCTTGCGTCCTCTAGAGGATTTCACTATCGGAAGCTCACCATTCCAGATTAATGACCTGACACTATAAATCGATCTGCCCAAAAACTCACCTGCTTCCTTGAGCGTGTATAATCGTTTTTTATAGCTCAATTCCTGCCTTTGTTCCACGGTCCCTTCCTTAATTTGGAAAGATTTCTTCAACCTTTCTGCCAACCGCCGTGGCAATTCTCAATTTTTCAAAGGCTGTAGGCCTGAATCGTCCCGTTGCGATCCGTGAGATTATACTGCCATGTAAGCCGGTTGCTCTCGCAACGTCTGTCTGAGTCAGCCTGCACTCTCTAAGCAATTCTTTCAGCCTGATCCGATCTGTATTGATAGTTCTTTTCATTTTTCCCCTTACCGCGTTTAAGTGATTTAAAATAAAGTAGGTATAGTTAACATCTATAATTGACAAAATCCTTTGTCCAGAAAAAATAAATCAAATACATCAAAAAGAACGATTACTAATAAAAAAATTTTGATATAACCGATAAAAATCGTAAAAAGTTCTTAACAAATCGTTCATTTTTGATTAAGATTAATCAAGATTGTTTACTATTAATCATATTGTTAGTTTTGTTTAGCCACGGGAGGAGTAGAATACTGCTGCTTATGGATTTGATCTTCAATGCGCTTGGTTTGGGTGGGAAGCCGTTCAAGCATTTCTTTCAGTTCCGTAATCACTTCCTTGGCACCCTTGGCATTTGCCCAGGGATCAAATCGAATCTGATCCTTGATCCACGTGTTGACACCTAACTCCATTGCATCGTAGGCGTCTTTAACCGTGTATTTCCCCTCTACCTGAGTGCCGCCATGAGCCTTGTCTGCTATGTCAAACAATTCGCGCCAGGAAAAGGCCTCTTTGTTTTTGATCTTCTCGACAACAGCGAGAGCAGCAGCATGTTGCGGGTCAAGTCCTTTTTCGGTTTTATCCACCAAAGCCTTTTAGTAAGGAGCGATCTCAAGCTCATTATCCCCTAACCTTTTTTCGCCTCCTCCTTTGCGCCCTCTGGCGCAGGCTGAGAGATACCTTCCTCAGCCATACACTTTCCCTTGAGGCTTTTCAGAGATCGTTGATCCTGGAGCTTCCTGCAAAGCATGGCGGTTATCCGTCGGTATCCGTACCGACCGTAACGTGAGGCCAACCAAATGATCTCTTCGGTTAAAGCCTGTCAATCATCCCTTTTCTTTGACCTCAACCTTTGAGTAGATCGTACCTGATCCAACACCCTGCAAGCACGACGCTGACTCAACTGTAGCACAGCCTGAACATGCTCAACTGCCTTACGGCGCTTTGCCGGGCTCAGAAGTTTCCCGAAGAGACCTCTTTCAAGATCGAGTTATCCAGGGATAATTCTGCCACCAGCTTCTTCAGACGAGTGTTCTCTTTCTCCAACTCCTTGAGTCTCTTGGCTTGGTCAACTCGCAGGCCCCCATATTCTTTTCGCCAGCGATAATATGTCTGCTCGCTGATAGCTGCTTCCCTGCACGCCTGGCTGAGCGCCTCGCCTTAACTTGCCAATATTTCAACTTCCCGAAGCTTCTGAATAATCCTCTCGATCCTCGGTTCTCTCCTTGCCATCTGATCTGCCTCCTTTATTTAAACCTGAATCCAAGATGTAACACTTTCTCTTATAATTTATGGACTCGTTTTCGGGGGGTAGGTCAGCCCCATTGCAGGGAGAGCGGTGGGGTTTTTTCTTGACCGTGCGAGAAAAGAGAGGTAGCATTGTAAAGTAAAAACGTTTCAAACTATTTGATGAAGGCTCTCTACTCTCTGGGACAGAACTTTTCACGGCGAGAAGGTAACAAAAAAAGGAGCACGCAATGGGAGACAAAGGCGGCAAGAAAGATAAGGACAAGAACAAGAAACAGGCAACAAAGCAACAGGAACAAAAGTTGAAAAAGACTCAGGATAGGCAACCGAAAAGAACCGCTTAACAGGAAGTGGGATTCAAAGGCGTGACGACCACAGTTCGTGAGTTGAATACGTTCACGAGTTTTTGCCGTAATATATCGCTTCAAGCTGGGAAGGACGAAAGATTTTTCTCAGTATCAAATAAAAGAAGGCTATCTTTACCAGTATCAGATTTGATATGCGGAATGTTGGCTGAAGGCAGTATAACTTTCAACGAGAGGTATCAATTGGCTTTGAAGGGATTGGGCAACAAACGCTCAGGGGGTGGCAAGAGAGGGATCGACGCCAGGATAGCACAGTACAGCGATGCCCAGCGCAAAAAGAGCAAGGCAATTGTCGAAACTGTAAAACCGCAGCGGAAGAAGTAATTCTGGATCCACGGGCCTGTCAGAAATTCTGTGCAATTTGACCTGCCCCCAATAAATGTACCGCTAATTGTGAGAGAATTCAAGCATCCGTAATCTGAGCCTGACTTTAAAGGACGGTTCCAAGCTACGGTCTCACGACCTGCAGCAAGTACTCGCAACCTGGCTGCTGGAAGCGGGAGTCGGCCTGGACGATAATCAGGCCTTTGATAGGCCACTCCAACCGCGCCATGACCGACAGGTACGCTAAGATCAATCTCCTGGCTACCGGTGAGAACCTGGATCTTTTGCCGCCATAGCAAAGGCAAAAGCCCTAGTTGCCAAATCATCCGTGGCTTTGGAAGGGACTTTTGGCCTAAATAGGCACAAATTGCTTTCTGAGCGCCTATCATGTGTGTCGAAAAATCTCGTAAATCCTTGTAGTGGTGATACTGGATTTGAACCAATGACCTCTTGCATGTCAAGCAAATACCCCACCAATTGCAGCAACGAAGTAACTAATTGTTAATCAATTGAAAGGCGCATCTAACGCCACTTTGCGCTAATCAACCCGGAGATCATAACTGACCATCATCGACCATATCTGACCATAGAAAATGCAAACAGGCTGCCAACAGAGTACACCCCCGCCGGGAGTCTTCAGGGGGGGTGCCGGGTATCGATGTACGAGAATATGAGAGGCGTGGTGTGTAGATGAAATTTTGGGGGGATTTATGTGGACATTAATAAGAACATCTAAGATTGTTGGCAAAACACTCTCTTTAGTTATTGGGCTAAAGTTGTCCAATTTGTTCTGAAGGGGTACAGCGATTCATCCAAACGCAAGGAAAACAGCCGCAGTTGTCCTATATTCTAGAGAACAGCGCTTGGACTGGCATAAATCCGGAGTCATGTGTATCCGGACAGCTCTTACGGCCGTCTGAACACTCCGATCAACCAAGGCAGCACGATTGTCTTTGTTCAAACTTTCAGTGAATCACTCTCCCGACGATGGTTCGAAATTGTCAAGGTTGTCCTGAAGTTATTGATTAGAACAGGGCCATCTGTGCGGAATACCTTTCCTGCAAAATCTATTGTCTCGTAATCACCATAAACGGCTCGAACAGACCGTACCCGATCACATCGTACTCCGTCCCCGCAGGTTGGTGTTCCGGCGCAGACTCGAACTCGGCAGGCCATGCCCTCCCATGCGCAGGTTTATTATGATGCGGTCCCAGCTGGTTTTTCAGGGTGCCGTGGACGATGACAGAAATGTCGTTGTCACCGGGTTTGACCAACCTGGAAATGTCCGCTTCATAGGGAGGCCAGCCGATTATCCCTGCCGATTCACCGTTGACTGTAACTATCGCAACGCTGCCAAGCCATTTCCCGAGCCGGACACGGCAGTTATCTGTACCTTCTTTCAGGGCGAATACACCGGTATACTCCACGCCATCTGAATAGAACGGCATGCGCTGCGGACTCCACGCCCCGAACGTGAGCTGCGGCTCGGGAACCATCTTCCAGCCCTTTTCATACGCTTCGAGACCGAAATCGCCCATGATATAGACCGGTTCGAGCTCTGAATGAATTGTCATCGGGACAGCGTGAAGAGTGATGCTGTTAAGCCCCTCGATAACTTGAGTGCCGATGTCGTAGAGACCGAACGAACGGTCGAACCGCCATTCTCCGGGGCGAGGCTTTACAACCTGGCCATTGATGGCAACCTCCCACAGCTCAGGATGTTCGATGACCGCCTGGAGCGATTCTCTTGTAACGCCGGCTTCGACACGGAAGACGAACCGGGCGTCAAAGCCGGAACCCACGGGGAACGAATTCCTGTCGAGTATATCCGTTTTGTACTGAACCGCCCTGCTCCAGGGGTTGCCGTTGAAGCCGTAATACTTGAAAACAGTGTCAGCGGCGCTGTAAAAATAGCGGTCTTTCAGCTCCTGCCCTCCGATCGTGACATCACAGTAATCGAGCGTGAGAGCATTGGGCGCCTTGCGCTCGATACGGATATTTCCGGATGGAGGAACATTCGATTCGGCCAGGCCTTGTGCAGCGTCTACAGTTACGGCATCCCCCGCAGGGTCGATGTACAGAAGCAGGCTGCCCGCGGGGAGGATATCGAACGAAATCTTCAGACCGCTGTCGATTATCTGCGCCGGATAAGGGCAAATGACGCCGTTGACAGGATCGAGCCTTTCAACCGCCCCGCCGTGTATCGTGAAGGAGCCGGCAGCATGCTCATCGAGGCTCGTATTCACGAGAAAAACTAGCTCGCCGTCTTCGAGCTTCCGACGGTGATGAGACAGTTTACCTGAAACACGGTCCGGACTGTCCAAGCGGAAATCTTTCGAAGAGAGCAGCTTCCAAGCGCAGGTGTCCAGCGGTGATCCAGCCGAAACCCATTGCGGGGCATACTGTTCCGCAAGTGCCTGCATTGAATTCGATTCAATGCCGTCGATGCACCGCGGAATCCCGCCAAACGACAGTATCGTTCCGCCCGACTCCAGATACATTCTGATACGATCGATCGTGGACTGCTCGAGATTATCCAGTCCCGGAGGGAAAACGACGAGATCATAGGACCGCCTGCCGACAGTCAGGACGCCTGAGGCTGCGGCGCCGTGGTCTTTGATGATGTTTTCGCAGCCGAGATCATACTCGACCTGTAGTTTTTCGAGATTTTGTAGGAATGATTGAAACGAGCTGCCGATTTCAGCGATCCGCGGGTTTGGTGCGGATGGCGAGTGGTACATCCAGGCCGAGGTTGTCGGTTCGAGGACGAGGGTGCTGTTCACCTGCTCACCGGCGGACAGGGCGAGTGAAAGACGGTTGAAATAGCCGTTGACTACCCCGTAGTATTTCCACCAGGGTTCGTGGTACGAAAACGACTGCGGGTGGTCGCGCTTTCTGGCCCCGGAAATGGTCATGTACGACAGGTGCTGGTTCATGAAATTGACTCCGAGGACATATTCCCAGTCGCCGATCCGCTTCATGTCCTCGAAGCGCAGGTCCCATCCGCCTGCGCCATAAGTTTCACTCAGGGCGCGGTTGCGTCCCATCTGGTTTGCGGCGCTGGCCAGCTCTTTCACCGCCCGGACATTGCCGAACTGAGCGTTCACCTCTTCCCTGTAATCGTTCATCAGGATATCGATCGCCGGAACATGGTGCCAGGCATACATCGCCATGTTGTCGCCGCCGTGGTGGGGACTTGGCCAGCCATGCTCCCAGTAATGCCCGGTCCAGAGGAGGTGGTGTTCCTCGCAGTAAGCGTACCACGGCTTGCTCCAGCGCTCGATAAACATGTCGAGCAGGAGAGCGTAGTAATCATGTCGGACACGTTTCCAGTCGCCGATCTCCTCGAAAAGAGACGGGAGATTCACTGCAAGGTCATAACCCCTGCGTTCACGGAATTTCTTGAACAATTCGGGCGTCCACCGTATGCAGTCCTTTGCAGGTGGAGCGATATTCGGCTCGTCGGTGAAGACACCCCGCACGGCCTTACCGAATTCATCGCCGATTCTCTGCTGATATCCCCGCATCGTAAGTTCAATAAATTTGCCGGTGACTCCCTCATGAAGCAAATCGACGTATGAAAATCCGCCGAACCATGGCGATTTCCCGTAGAAGGCCTTTTCGAACAGGTAATAATCTCCCTTTTTCCCTGTCTCACTCTCGATGGAATCCGTGATGTCGACGAAGCCGGAGCCTTCCTTTTCAAGGACTACCATATATTTCTTATCGAGCGACTGCGGAATGATTTCGGCCCGGTGGAGGACCAGACCCTGCCCCTGATTGTACGATTCGGGCATTTCTGCGGGAACGTGGCCGCCGGCAAAACCGCTCGGGTAGGAATTCTCATCGTAAATCCATACCTGCATCCCCATCTCTTTGGCCCGGTCGACCGTGTGCCGGCAGAGAGAATGCCATCGATCCGAGAGATAGGGCGTGACAAGTCCCGGACGGGGATGGATGAATACACCGCCGATGCCCGCCTTTTTCAGATCTGCGAGCTGACGGTCGATTTGTTCCTCGGTGACATTGTCATTCCAGACCCAGAGCGGTGCGCTCCGGAATTCGACCGGCGGGTCTGCGAACAGAGACTTCAACCTGGCAAACGAACCGGTGCGGGAGGGCAGTCCGACGACGTCTGCTTCCTCTTTTTGCCGGGAAGCGCAGCCGGAACTCATCACAATAAGCACCAGAAGAGAACTGACAAAGGACCGGGAGTTCATACGCTTTCACTCTCTTTTAAGGGTAAGAAATTGAGGGCTATTGTACGTCGTCAGAACATTTTAGACAGTTTGTTTTCGAAATGAACGTGTAAATTTAATTAGGCTTTAACTTTTCAATCCGGGCGGGATTGCTAAGAGGAGAGAAAATAACCACGATTAAAACATAACACTGCAGGAGATGTTTCACCGTAATTCTCTATGAATGGGTTTCCTCTATACCTGGCTGAGAAACGGTGGTAACTCTCTTCGGAAATTTAGAACAGTCGCATTTCCAATACCCGCACCATCTTAATATCATTCCAGCCACCCGTCAATAATTCAATAGTCTCTTTCGAGAAAGTATCAGATTGCATTTTCAAGTAAATCTTGCAAACCACCATTGATATATTGACAGCCAGATCCTGCCGGGCAGCCCGGGGATCATTTGTTCACTGGCCGACAACCACCATTTTGTCCACCTGTTTCGACGGCGCGAATTCGCGGTTGTCAACAAAGACTGCGGCCTCGGGAGCAGGGAGCCAGAGGCTTCCGGAAGCGGGTACCGGCGGAAGGTTTTCGCGGGCCATTCTTTTTCCCAGGGCATGGACTTGGAGTCTGTCCGCACTGACACACAGCGGAGCGACACCCTGGGCCAGGGTCTGAGGTCCGAACTTGAGCAGGGTTCCGTCGCCGAGCAAATAGCCGATCACCTCGCCCTGAGGGTCAGTGCGCACCAGAGCCAGAAAACTGTCCGTGGAGAGCGGCCCGCAGTCGATCAGCTCATTTCCGCCGTTATTTTTGGTCAACTCCTCGGGCTGCCAGACAATGAGATCGGTAAAGGATTCTGTTTTGACCAGGAGGCTGACCGCCGCGGGGTTGCCTTGCACCGCGGGACCTTCAGCTACTACAGGTTGCGAATAATCTTTTTTCCTGGCCGCTGCCAGGACCACGTACCGGACACGCGAGCCCCGCTGGGAAGCACGGATTAGGCCGAGTCCCCGCCTGGCCCTGGCACCTTCGCCGCCGATTACCTGAAAATCTATCTGGGGCCGGGACGGCTGCAGGAAATGAATCGAGCAGACAGCGCTGTCCCCTCCCAGAAGGATCGGATCGCTGAGAGTGCCGGTTCCACTGACAGTAGTGTCCGGAGTGTACCACTGCCAGTGGTAATCGTGGTCCTCTTCACTTTTCTTGATATCATCCACCACGAGTACGTAGGGTAGCGGGCCCTGCTTGGCAAAAACGCAGTAGCGGTCTGCGCGGTCGGCGGGGAGTGTTTCAGGGTCCGAGCGGTCCTGGTAGGAAAGCTTGGCGTCCCCGCGCACGTAGTCGGCGAAGTGGCCGGTGCCCAGGCCGGTGAGTAGCCCGT
>DATKXY010000026.1:0-5161 GCA_035528795.1 archaeon
GATCCCTCTTCGAATATCGAACTCGTTGTATCGCCCGTAGTTGGCATGGCCGTAGCCGTGTCCCTCGTAGGTAAACTCTCCATTGACGATCGGTCTCTTTATCGGCTTTTCGTAAAATCTCTTGGCGAGTTTGTAGACACACCCGCTTCTGACTTCCTCGATTCGGTGCCCCGCTTGATAACAGTAATAATCGATATTCTCAGATTCGGCGAATTGTTCAGGAAGGTCGTAGTTGTGGGCCAATCCGAGACCAACCAGAGCGTCGGGATCTTTTGCTTTCACGATTTCCAGTGCCTGCCAGAAATAGTCGCTCGCTTCCGGGGACTCCAGGTCCGTATCGCCGGAGATCATATATATCGGATTATACTGTGCAAAAGAATCAACTACGCATTCGACGTAGGGCTTCACGGCCTCTCGGGGCATAATCGTCTGGGGGCGCCGTTTTGTCGCCCACGTGCCGGGAACATAGCTGGCATGGAGAATCGTCAACTTGGGGACGAATCCCATTTCCACCGCCATCTCCACGATCTGTCCGGCATGGGAAAAATAATTTTTGCTGAGTTTGTGAAACTGGAACCTTCCGGCTTTACCGATATCGAAGGGATAGATGCCTAAAGCCGGTTCGCCTCCATCCCACTGATGCAACACATTTATAGACAGCAGGTTGAAGCCCTGGGACTTCCGGAACTCGAGGTAGTATTTCCATTCATCCAAGCGGATGTTGTAGAAGGCCGAGAATATAGAATCGCCCAATAGAAACGTTTTTTCCCCGTCACATAGAAAATGATCCCGGGAATCAGCAACTCTCAGCTTTGGCATTGTAATAGTCCCTATTAATATGAAAATTTATCCACCTGGGTAATCCCCCACGAAATTGTTGAGCCGTTGTCCGCCCCGATGTATATCGAAGCCGCATAACCTGAGGTAGAGTACCTGCCTCGGTACAACACACACTTATTCTTTCAACGTACCGGTAAGCCCCTGAACAAAGTACCTTTGAAAAAACAAGTAAACAACGAAAACCGGAATTATCGACATCAGAACCGCGGCCATAAAACGGGGATAATCGGTCGTCCATTCACCGACATAGGACAGCAAACCCAACGGCAAGGTGCGGATCTTGTCCTTCGGTATGAACAAACTCGCCAGGAGGAATTCATTCCAGGTATTCAACGAGAACAGAATGGTCATGGTGGCAATGGCCGGTTTGGAAAGCGGCATGATGATCCTTGAGTAGATCATAAAACTGTTGCAACCATCTATTTTGGCCGAACTGTCAAGCTCGAGCGGAATTGTTCTGAAAAAACCTCTAAATACCAACACTCCCAGGGGAATATCGAGAGCAATATACGGTACGATCACGGCCCAATAGGTGTTAAACAACTTCGCTTTCTTGATCATGATCATCAAGGGTACTAAAAAAATTTGCAGCGGCATCATCATGCCAATTAAGAAAATTAGAAACACCAGATTGGCGGGCTTGAACTGCAGTCTAGTCAGCGCGTAGGCCGATAGCGATACAATGACCAACGTTATCGGAACACGAATGATGGTGATCAAGGCGCTGTTCTTCATATATATATACAGCTTTCCGGCTTGCCAGGCCTGGGGAAAATTTTCCCACATTATTTTTTTCGGAAAAGAGAACAAGGTTGCATCGGCGCTGAACAGCTCTGCCGGACTCTTAAGGGACGTAAATAGCATGAAAAACAGCGGAATGAAATAGATGAAGGCCGCGATGATCAGAAATGCGTAAAAAGCCGTGCTTTTGACAGTGCGAACGGCCCTTGTTTTCTTCAACACGATTGTACCTCACTCGACTATCATTGCGATGAGACCGACCTTCTGGACATCAGCATGATGTATGGGATGGCAATGGCGCACATGATTATCACCAGAAGGGTCGCAATAGCCGTCCCGCTGCCGGCGTTGTGGTTTCTGAAGCTCTGGAAATACATCCAGGTTGCCAACACGTTTGTCGCTCTCATGGGACCGCCCCAGGTCATGGCATAGACAACGTCGAAGACCTTGAAGGAACTGATCACCGTCAGAGTGATAACGATAACAAATGTTTCCCGCAGAAAAGGTATGGTGAGATAGAAAAAACTCTGTATCGCATTAGCCCCGTCAAGCTTCGCGGATTCATAGGGACTTACGGGTAGGGTTTGCAGCCCCGAAAGAAAAAACACCATGCCAATCCCAATCGCCTTCCACGAAGCTGTCACAATCACCGAAGCAAAAGCGGTCTTCAAGTCCCCTAGCCAGGTTCGTCCCAATGATTCAAGTCCCACAGCACGAAGCAGCTCATTTATCAGCCCAAGCTGAGGATGATACATCCACCCCCAAATGAGTGCAACAGCAATCATTGAGATGACGTAAGGAAAGTAGAAGATGCCCCGAAAAACGACCCTGCCGCTAAATGGCCTGTTGAGTATCAAGGCCAGAGCCAAACAGACCGAATTGGTTACCAGCAGAAAAGTCACCATGAAAATGGTGTTGTTCTTTAAAGAGATCCAAAATACCGGATCTTTGAAGAAGAGAATTCGATAATTATTGAATCCGGTAAACTCCTTGAAGGCGCTCATGCCATCCCACTTGTAGAAACTCAGAACAATCGATTGGATGACGGGATAAAACAGAATCAGCGCATACAGCAGAATCGCCGGTGACAAATACAGCCAGGGTTCAATTTTCACAGGATCGAATAGCTTTTTGTTGGTAGATGAAGTCATAGTGAACACACCCTTCTATGGTCTCCTCGAGCGAACAAACAAAGAAAAAAGAGCTGTGACAGCCGAATCCGACTGTCACAGCTCGGAAAAAAGATCAGCGCATTCCTTCCTTGCCCTTCTCTTCCATATATTCTGCACCCTCTTGGGAAGTCATATTCCCGGTCAGGATGTTCTCCTGAACGAAGGCATATTCTTCCCACAATCCCGGAGGCATGCCCTGGTCTGTAACTGCAAAGGCGTTGAGAGTCGGAAACATACCTATGACCTTGTTCATTATCTTATATTCTGCCGGAACGGAAACGCCTAGAACAGCAGACGGGGGAGCGAGATCCATGACGTATTTCTTCTGTTCTTCCAGCGAGGTATAGAACTCACCGAACTCCAGAGCCGCCGGTACATTGTCGCTCTTCCCGTTGAACAGCCAGCCTTCGCAGAATACACTGGTTCTGTTTTCCGGCCAATCGGTGGGGAAGATGAAGAAATCGTAAATGGACGGGTCCTGCCCATCATCGGTGCAGTTTTTCTCCCACCATTCACCTTCCAGGATCATGCCGGTTTTTCCCTGATACATCAATATTTTTGCTTCCCGCTGAAGGACACCGAGGTAGCCTGGATTGAAGTAATTCTGTTCACCCCACCTCCTCAGTTCGTCGTATATATTGATCACTTCCGGACGAATCCAGGTCGTTTTGAAAACCAGCAGCTCATCCCGGAGCTTGGGACCGCAGTACTTCTCGAATAGTGAATCGGTTATCCTCATCAGATGCCACTTGTCTTTGGCGCCTACTGAAAAGGGAGAGATCCCGTTTGCCTTGAACTTATCGACGATGGATATTAGTTCTTTGTAGGTTTTCGGAACAGTCATACCATACTTCTGGAACATAGGTTTCTGGTAGAACAGAAACATGGCGTGCATGGTGAGCGGCATGCCGTACTGCACACCTTGTCGGTTAAACTGCTTCAAGGATGCCGAACTGAATTTCGTATCCCAATTGTGATCTTTACCCCATTGTGTGATATCAGCGGTAAATCCTTTATCAACGTAGTAACCGCCGGTTTCCACTCCCCAGTATTCCCACATATCCGATGCGGTTCCGGAAGCATGCACCACACTGACTTGTTCAAAGTAGTTTTGGATCGGCACTCGGGTAATCTCTACCTGCCGCTCGGGATATTTAGCTATGTAATCCTCCATTATTTTTTCCAGTCCGGGTTTGGAACTGGCCCTGAGCATAATGGTAACAGGCTTGGCCGCCGCTCCCTCTTGACCACCGCCGGCCAACGCCGAGGTTGTAACAAGAAGTACGAGGCAGATTGCTACGCCTACAATCTTCTTCATCTTTTCCTCCTCAAATTTTAAAGTAAACCTAGTGCACTTTCATCTCCCGGGTATCGTAAATTTTCTAACTCACCCCCTTTCCTGAATGTTGTTTTTTCGTCTACCTTTGGGCCTGTGCAGAAACGTACGCATCCGATGCCCGATCTAGGTGTTACTTACGATAAGTTAATATCATAAGTTTTTGGTACTGTCAAGTTTTATTTTGACCAAAAACCACGAGTTGGGGCAAATCAGCCAATACGACCGCTGCAGATTGCAAGCTCGGGTGCTTTGTCGCTATTATTCTTGTCTATATAGGTGACAGCCAATAAGGTCGCGAAGTCAGTGAACAAGAACCATTTCGAAGACTACGAACGGCAGATCTCGGAGAACAGGCGCTGGAACTTTATCGTCAACGTCGGTGATTTAACCTGTTTCAATCTATCCATGAGCTTCATTTTCGCAACGACCATTCTGCCGCTTTACGCCAGCTACCTGACTTCAACGGCGGTCTTGATCGGACTCATCCCGGCGATCCAGGAGGTAGCCTCCTACCTTCCCCAAATCATCATGGCTCACCGCAGCGAAAAGTTAGCGCGGAAAAAGCCTTTTATCGTGAAGATCAGCGTGATGGAGCGTCTGCCTTATCTGTTTGTGGCACTGAACATATTCTTCTGGGCTCAGGCTCCCAATTGGTTCTCGTACGTTCTGCTGGCGCTGAGCTTAGCCGTGGCCCGTGCCTGCGGCGGACTGGGCGCTCCTGCCTGGCAGGCCATGCTGGCTAAGGTTATCCATCCGGATCGGAAAGGCATGTTGTTCGGCATGGGGTTGGCGTTTGGCAGCACTTTGGGGATCGCCGGTGCCTGGCTGTCACGCCATGTATTGTCGACCTACCGGAATCCCACTTCCTTTGGTATCTGTTTTCTGCTCGCCTTCGGCGCTCAGGTTCTGTCCTGGTCCTTCCTCGCTCTCAACCGTGAACCGGCAAAAAAACCTACCGAACAAAGTGCTACAATAACCGAATACTTCCAACAGCTGCCTTCGATCCTGCGGAGGAATCTCAACTTCAGGCGCTTCCTCATCAGTCAGGCGTTGATTATCCTCGGTGGAA
>DATKXY010000027.1:0-15034 GCA_035528795.1 archaeon
TTACCGGTTCAATCGCCGATATTGGGGACGCCAGGCGTTCCATCGTCTTCTAAATGCCTGTGCTTCAACAAGTACTACTATTACGCGAGATCAATTAATGTGTCCTAAAAAGCTACGCTGAGTAGAGTCAATAGTCCATTCCCAAATATTGACCGCAGGGACACGGCATGCCGTGTCCCTGCTACTGATGGTTTAAAACATTGATCTAATTTATTGCAAGGGGGATAACATTATGAAAGTACGTATTCTACCTTTTAAATTGTTTTTTCTTCTGACAGTGTTCTCTTTTTTCCAGCTTTCGAGCTGCGCCCAGCCCCCTCAAAAGCCACCGGAGGAAGCCGCTCCTCGAGCCTGGAAAGTGATCGGTCCGGGCGGGGGCGGCGGAATATTCCTGCCCACGATAAACCCCGCTAACCCCAACCATGTTTTCGTACACTGTGACATGACTGCGGCTTATGTGACCGAGGACGGAGGAAAAAACTGGCGCTCGTTCAACCTGTGGACAGTGCCGACAGATTTCGAGTTCGATCCCGGAGACCCCAATACGGTTTACGCATCGAGCCGGGGGTACCTGTACAGCGAGGACCGCGGCTCGGGTCTGAGCATCCTGTTCCGGTCCGAGGACCGCGGAAAGCGGTGGCGTGTCATTTATCCCGCTATCGAAAAAGCGAAACCGGTGGAAAAGCTGCAATCGAAAAACTTCCTCCCCTCCCAGATCGTGGACGGCATACCGGATGCTACGATCCAGAAGATCCGGGTCGATCCCGCGGACAGCCGGCGGATCTACATGGGGATGGCGCCGCTTGTAAGCTACATGAGCGGTGGGATGGACTCGGACAGCCCCCGGTCGGCGCTGCTTATGCTGTCAACAGACCGGGGAAAAACCTGGAGCCAGGTGGCCGAGCTTCCGGGCCGCGACGTGCAGGGAATCTTCCCGGGCACTCTCGGCGGCCGTCCGGATGAGGTGGCAGTCTTTACCGAACAAGCATGTGTGCGGCTCAAAGAAAGTTCCGGCGAAATGACCCAGCTCCCCCTGCCTGTGAAAAGGATTACGGGAGCAGAAGCCGGAACCGGGGAGAAAGGCACCCTGATTTATATCCTGACGCCTATGGAAATGAAACAAGGCAGCCTCACGGGCGGTGTCTACCGGAGCAGCGACTGGGGGGAAAGCTGGGTCCAGGTAAATCAAGGGCTGCTCGAGGGAGTTTCCACAGGCCAGGTTCCGCAAATACGCGCCCTGGGAGTTTGCGGGCAGCATCCCGAGGTGGTCTATATCTCAAGTAATAACCGCGGTCTCCCCCGTGAGGACCAGACCGCATGGCGCTACGGCATTTTTAAGACCGAAAACGCCGGAGGGACCTGGAAGCCGGTCTGGCAGACCACCTCTCAAGGCTATCTGACCAACAACCACAAAAGCGGCTGGCTGGACCGCAGCTACGGCCCGGGATGGGGCGGAAATCCGATCGACCTGGGGGTGGCGCCTTCGAATCCCGATATCTGTTACGGCACTGATGCAGGCCGGGCCTACCGCACAACCGACGGCGGCCGCACATGGGAGCAGGTCCACAGCCACGACCAGCCTGACGGCTCGGTCACCTCGAGCGGGTTGGATGTCACCACCTGCTACGGTGTGCATTTCGACCCATTCGACAAAAACCACTTCTTTATCACTTACACCGATATCGGGCTTTTTCACACCCTGAACGGCGGGAAAAGCTGGTTCCACTCGATCAACGGGGTGCCCGGCCCCTGGATAAACACCTGCTACTGGCTCGAATTCGATCCCCAAATCAGAGGGCGAATCTGGTCTGTCTGGGGCAATGCTCACGACCTGCCGCGGGACAAGATGTTCAGTCCCCGCGGGTTCGACAGATTCCAGGGAGGAGTGGCGATCACGGATGACGGCGGCCGCACCTGGCGCAAAAGCGGTGAGGGAATACCCGAAAACTCGGTGGGCACCAATGTGCTGGTTGATCCCGACAGTCCAGCCGATTCGCGTACTCTCTATGTTTGCCTGTTCGGCCGGGGAGTATATAAATCCGCCGATGGCGGAAACGCCTGGCAGGAAGCGAACCAAGGCCTGGGAGATAACCTTTATGCCTGGAAGATAAAGCGCAGGCCCGGTGATGGAAGACTCATTCTGCTGCTCAGCCGCGGCAGGCGAATCGAACAGGCGGCGGGCCGCCGCTGGAGCTCGACCACTGTAGACGGTGAGCTCTATACCAGCGATGACGGGGCTGCAAGCTGGCAGGCCCTGGCTATTCCTGCAGGCGAGAACGCCCCGCACGATCTGCAAATCGACCCGAGCACGCCGGAGAGAATGTATTTATGCTGCTGGGCCCGGGAGGATGAAAACGGGGATATAAGCGGCGGCCTCTACCGCACCGAGGACGGCGGGAAAACCTGGAAGCTGGCGTTTGACCAGGTAAGACGTGTCAATGCCGCAGCGATCCACCCCAAGAACCCGAAGACCATTTTTATCAATACGTTTCAGAATGCCGCTTTCCGCAGCGACGACTGCGGGGACACCTGGCGCAGACTCGAGGGCTACCGGTTCAAATGGGGGCAGCGCCCCAATCTCGATCCCAATGACCCCGAGATGATCTACCTGACCACCTATGGCGGAAGCGTGTACTATGGGCCGGCCAATGGCGTTCCCGGAGCTTTCGAGGATCTCGAGAACCTGCCCGCTGCCTGGTGGTAAAAAGCAGGATTACACCAGCTCTGGAGGGGCGGACCTATTGTTGTGTCCGCCCGAAAATTGATATGTTTTGATCAGGCCAGGGTACACACACAGGTGCTTCCCTACACCAATACAGGGACGACATTTTTATGAATAATACAGGTTAAATGGAAATCCGTTAATCCAGTGCGGATTTCCCTCACTGGATCTAGTCCTGCTTTCAATTTTTTCCGGAGGTGCCAGGTGAGATGGCCAACTGTCCTCTTTGCAATTTCCATGCTGATTTTATTGGGCACAAGTCGGGACTCGAACTGTCAGGCAAATGCCCAGACAGCCGAAAAAAGTGCCATACCTGAGAAGGAAAAGCCGTTTTCACCGTATGTCCAAGCCGGGAATTTCATTTTTGTCTCCGGCAGTGTCGCTGTGGACCAGGAGACAGGAAAGCTTATCAATGGAGACATTCAAGAGCAGACTGCTCAGGCGTTGAAAAATATCGCCACCGTTCTCAAAAAGGAAAAAACCACCCTTGAGAATGTAGTCAAGACCACGGTTTTCCTGAAAAATATCGAGGATTACGCGGCCATGAACGAGGCCTATGTGAAATTTTTCCCGGGACGCAAGCCTGCCAGGTCCACAGTGGCCGTGGCCGGGCTGACGCTCGGCGCGCTGATCGAGATCGAGGCTGTGGCTTACCGCCCGATGATGTTTCATCCTGTCAAGCCCGAGAAACCATGAGACCGGCTCTGGAATAATGCAGCTTGTTTTCGGAATTTTAATAAATGAAATCTAGCCAAAAATATTTGAAATTTATTTTATCTAGCCACTAAGCAACATAGTTACTTAGTGTCTTTGTGGTTAAAAATGTAAAAGATATTCTCTTAGAGTGAATTTGTAAGAATCTAAATCCCGGGTTTTCCTCTTTGTAGTAGATTTGACTGGTTCTATTATCCTGGAGGATCCAATAATATATCGGCTTAAAAAGCAAGAGGATCGGCAACCATGCGAAAAACGCTTTTATTTGTCTCATTATTTGCCGGATTTATTATCCGGCTACTCTCCGCAAGCCCTGAAACAGCATTCGAAAACCTGGCGCGGGAGCTCGAGTCGCCCAATCCCGCCCAAAGACTCGAGGCAGTGCGCAAGATAGCTGTCGATTACACGGTGGAAGGCCAGCCTTATATTCTCAAGGCTGCCGGTGACCGGGACGAGTTTGTCCGGGAGCGGGCTGTCCAGGGACTTGGGGCCGGGGGCGGCGCCAAGGCTGTCGCGGCACTTAAAATGGCTTTAAAAGACCCGGATGAGTTCGTGCGCTGGCGCTCGGTACAGGCTTTGGACCGTCTGGGAGTGCAGGATGTAATCGAGGAGCTTGCCCCCCTGATCCGGGATGAAAGCTGGCGGGTAAAAGTAAGCGCCCTGGAACTTCTGGGAAATATCGGAGTTCGGCGGATGAAAAGAAACCCCTCAGAGCTTCCGGGGACCACTCTCGACAAGCGGCTGAAACAGATTCTTCTTCAGGGCCTCGAGGACCCGGACGAGCGGGTGAGGCTATCTGCAGCCGCCTCCCTGGCCCGCAACAAGGACGGCGCGGCCATGGCTCCCCTGCGCGACCTGCTCCGGAACGGCTCGATGTTCACCAGGGGCTCAGCCGGTGAAGCCCTGGGCGATCTCAGCGACACCCGGGCTGTCGAGTCTCTGATCGAGGCCCTGGCCGACCCCCGGAACCATGTATGCGAGGAAGGCAGTGACTGGGCCTGCTGGGGAGCGGCAAAAGCCCTCACTAAACTGACCGGCCAGAATTACGGTATCGATGTCAAAAAGTGGAGGGAGTGGTCCGACTCGAACTTGCCCAAATGAGCTATAAATGTTTCGGATCTTTTGGTGTTCGATTGTTCGGCCCGCTCAATTTTCATCAGGAAAGATTCATTCAGAAGGAGAGAAGTTTCCAATGTCCTGCCGCTCTCAAGTCAAACTCATTTTTATCTGGCTCTTGATCACATCCGCCGTACTTGCGGCTGCTCAAGTCGACCTCGCAGTGACGCCGGTTCCCAGAGTGCATAAGGAAGTGATAAAGGGCCCGAAAGCCGAATTCACAATCGACGTCTCGGGCCAAACCCCGCCGGTAAACCGGAGTATCGAGATTACCGGGCCTGCGGAAGATGTGAGGATCAAGGTGGATGGCGCCCTGGATTTCAGCTCCATAAAGGCCCTGGCCAACAGTCTTACCAAAAATAGCATGACTGACGAGGAAAAGGTCAAAGCCTGCTTTTATTTTGCAATCAACAGCTTATACGACCGGGGAAGCAGGGGATGTGACGATCCCCTGGAGTATATCAGCATTTACGGCTACAGCTACTGCGGCAATTTCGCCCTGTTTCTCAACGCCCTCTGGAAAGCGCTCGGATTTCCCACGGTCTTTCTCAACCCGGTAATCCGTATGCCTTCCGGGCACACGATCACCGCAGTTTACTACGATAACCAATGGCACATGTACGATTCGCGCCTGCGCGGGTATTTCCTGAATTGGGACAACCGTACCGTGGCTTCCCTGATCGACCTCGACAGGGATGACAACCTGATCCGCCGGGCGCTGGATTACGATAACAGATTATCAGGCCACTGGGATTTTTTCACCATAATGACCAATTATTACAATGCAGCCTCAGACTGGTACGATGGCTTCAACTCGCATTTCGACAATCTAAAGCTCTTTAACAGGGATTGTCCGCAGTGGGATGGGCGCCTTTCATTGAGGGCAGGTGAAAAATTGACTCTCAACTGGACAAACCAGGGCAAATGGTGGAACCGCAAGGACCTCTCGCCGCACTGGCTCAGGCTCCACCCCTCCGAAGGGCGCGAGGCCATGACAGTCCCGCCGGTAATCTACGCTAACGGTACTCTCGAGACCCGGATAGACCCCGCCATGTATAAAAGCCAGGCCCACGATTTTTCCGGCATCCGGGCAAAAGGCGGAAAATCCCCGGTATTTCAACCCTCCGGCGTAAACGATACAGGCTATGTTATATACCGCATCAGGGCTCCCTATTTCATTCCCTCGATAAAAATCGAGGCCGCCGGTTTCAGGGGAGGTACCGCTGACCACCTTTCAATAGACATCTCGACAGATGAAGGGAAAACCTGGGCCACCCTCTGGCAACCAGGGGAAACTGGGGCAGTCAGGGCAAAAGTCTCAACTGAGGAGACCCAGCGGGTTACCTGGTACGAACCGCATAAGTACTCCTATCTTTTGCGTTTTAGCCTGCGGGCTGAGAGAACCGCCTCAGATGCCGCTCTGGGGAGCATCCGCATATTGACCGATCTCTTTTACCGCCCGATGATCCTTCCCCCCCTGAAGAAAGGTATCAACCGGGTCTTCTATTCAGACCGCTCGAGAGGCAGCCATGAGCGTCGAGTCACTTACAACTGGCTTGAAGACACGAATATTCTCTTTTCCGAAGACCGTCCGGCAGAGGGCGATTCGATAACTCTGACCGCGCTGGTTCAGAACAGGGGCGATTCCCCGGCCAATAACGTGGCGGTGCGCTTTTACGACGGCCATCCTGCCAGGGGCGGGGTGAAAATCGGGATGGACCAGGTGATTGACGAGATAGCGCCCGGTGGAACTGTCAGGGCCGGGGTCGGCTGGTATGCTGTCCAGCGGCAGGTCGATGCATCCAGCGGGTTCTCGATTGCCAGGAGCGAAAAAATGGTCGGCTATACTCACAATACAATTTTCGTCCAGGTCGATCCCGAGGACCGCATACCGGAAAGCGATGAGAACAACAACCTGACCAGCCGGGACCTGACAGTCTATAACAAGGCGAACCTGGTTTTGATCCATCCCTCCTTCGTCACTTTCGAGCGCCGGGGCGATAAAGTGCTCTTGAGCGCCATGGTTCGCAACCAGAATCTTTACGGATTCCTGCCCCGGGCCCGCGAAGCGCGGAATGTGATGGTGCGCTTTTACAACAAACAGCCGAATGTTTCCCGGCTCGATGAAAACATGATCGGCGAGGCAGTGATCCCTGCCATTCCGGCCGGCGAGTTCGGTATCGCCCGGGTTGAATGGGATGTGACAGGTCTTACCGGCCACCACAGGGTCTATGTGGTAGTCGACCCGGAAGACAGGATACCGGAGAAATGGCAGCAGGAGCATGGTAAATACATGCAGATCAAGAAAGATATTTTTCTATAAATCTCCCGCAGCCTGGTTTGCAGATCGCCTGCCTGTAACCCGGGGCGAAACTTTATAGATCGAAAGCGACAAAGCACTGATGATGACCTCCCGCGAGAGGCTTCTCGCCGCCCTGGAAAGAAAAATTCCGGACCGGCTGCCTGCTACGACCCACCATGTGATGCCGAGTTTCCTGGACAAATACATGGATGGAGCGGGCTCGCTCGAGTTTTTCGATCGTTTCGATCTCGATGCAATTACCTGGACCGTGCCGCACAGGCCGGACCCGGAAGCAGGCGAATATTACGATCCCTGTCAGGGAAAACCCGGGTTTCTCGAAAGCAGGCGTATCTCGACTGACAACTGGCGGGTGGAATGGGAGGAGATCCCCCACCCGGAGTTCAAGACCACCCGGTACCGTTTCGTGACCCCCAAGGGCACGCTGAGCATGGTTATCCAGGCCGACCGGCATACCGCCTGGGTCAGCGAGAAACTGATCAAGGAGAAATCCGATATTGACCTTATCGCCGGTTATGCAACCGCCCCGAAATGCGATGTGGAGGGAGTCAACAGGGTGGCCGGGAAATTCGGGGAGCGTGGTATCTTGCGCGGGCATATCTGCTGTTTCGATGTGTTCGGCCAGCCGGGCACCTGGCAGGACGCCTGCTGCCTGGCTGGAACCCAGCGCCTGATCATGGAGACTTTCGATGACCCGGCCTGGGTACACGAGCTGCTTAAAATCCTTCAGAGACGGAAAAAAATATTCGCTGCCTCGCTGGCCGGTGCGCGCTATGATATTCTCGAGCTCGGCGGCGGCTCGGCATCATCAACCGTGATCTCGCCCGATATTTTCGAGCGATTTGTGGCCCCTTACGACAGCGAGATTATCGCGCTCGCCCACCAAGCCGGGCAAAGGATAGTCTATCATATCTGCGGCGGGATCATGCCGCTGCTCGAAAATCTCGCGGCCATGAAGCCGGATGCCATCGAGACTTTCACTCCACCCTCGATGGGCGCTGACACGGACCTCAAGGAGGCCAAGAGGAAAGTTGGTGACAAGGTTTGCATGATCGGCGGGTTCGACCAGGGTCATTATTTCAAGGGCTGCCAGCCCGGGGAGACCCGCAGGGAGGTCCGCCGCTGTTTCGATGAGGCCGGTGAGGGCGGAGGCTATATCCTGTGCCCCTCGGACCATTTCTTTGATGCCGATCTGCCGCTTCTCGAAGCCTATGCGGATGAAGCCAAAGCATGCCGCTACAGTACTTGAGCAAGCGTTCCGCCTTGTCTGCCTGCACTGGATCAATCCGGAACCATACAGGACAGCCGTTTCCAGTGGTCCCTTGATCCATGGCCAAGGCGGGCCTGGCTTTAACGGCGAATAAAATAATTCCAGATACTTTCACTACTGCAGGAAAATTAAAGTCCGAGGTAAATATGCACTGGTATGAAGTTTTTTCTTATCTCTTTGTGATCACGGTTATCGTGCTGATTGCAGTGGGCGCTATAAAAGCGTTCAGTGATTTTTACCGGGGCAGGCACCACGAAGAGTCAAAGTGACAATTATAAGCAGGGCATTTTTTAATGTCCGATGAATTCCAAACAACTAAACTGGAGTCCGTATGCTGGGAAGTTTCGACATCATAATTATTTTTGTCTGGCTGGGTTTCATGCTCGGCCTGGGGAAGCTGCTCTCAAGAAGCGTGGCCCACACGGATGATTTTTATCTCGCCAACCGGGCCATGCCGGTGACGCTGGTGATCTGCTCGCTGGCGGCCTGCAACCTGGGGATGTACAATTTCATTTCCGAAGCCGGCCAGGCGGCCAAAGAGGGAGTAAGCATAATCTGGCACGAGTGGACAGGGAACATGGCTTTCGCTTTTTGCGGCCTGTTCATTATGCCCGGCTTCCGTCGCCTGAACCTGACCACAATCCCCGAGTTCATGGGAATGCGTTTCGGGGGCAGGGCCCATTCGATCACTGCGGTGATGTATGCCTTGAAAAGCGCAGGCAAGCTCGGATTAGGGATGTATCTTATGGGCCTGGCGGGCAGCGTGATCGTGCCGCAAATCAATTTCTACTGGTGGATCATAATCTTTGCTGTGGTGGTGGGCATCTATACTTTCGAGGGCGGGATGATCAGTGTCATTTTCGCCGATGCGGTCCAGTTTATCCTGATCCTGGTGGCCACGCTGATCGGCTACACTTTCGTTGCCGCCCAGGTCGGCTGGATGCCGGGGATATTCGAGCATTCACAGCCCGGTTTCCTGAATTTCATACCCCCTGCCGGCAAGTTCGACTATAAGTTCATTATCGCTATCCTGTTCCTTGGGATCAGCGCTTTCTGCTGCGACCAGGGGATTATCCAGCGCTCTTTCGGCTCGAAAAATGTCAAGACTCTGGTGGTGGCTATGGTGCTAGTGGGAATTATCCTCACCCCGGTCAACCCGTTCCACTTCTTTGCCGGGCTGGCCGCGCCGATCCTCAATGCTTCCGCCTCCACCATGGACCCGGATGCGATCATGACCCAGCTTTATGTCTCCAGCATCCCCATGGGCCTGCTGGGTGTTTTTATTGTGGGCCTTCTGGCCTCGCAGCTATCCACTATCGACGCCGAGCTCAACGCCGGGGCCACGGTGGTGGCCAAGGATATCTGGCAGCGGCTGTATAAGAGTGAGCCCTCCGGGGATGAAAAACTGCGGTTTTCCAGGTATATGACCGTGGTAATGACCGGCCTCATGATCCTGTTCGCCATAGTTGCCATGGCTTCAGGCCGCAGCGTGGTCGAGAATTTCCTGTCACTGGTCGGTGTTTTCGACACCCCGATTTTCGTGGTGGCGATCATTTATGGGCTCAAGGGCCGCAGGATCAACGAGCAGGGCGCAATCGCCGGATACCTTGGAGGCGCTGCCTGCGGAGGGATCGCCACCTATATCTGCCAAAAATACTCATTGCCTGATTTCCTCTGGTGGATAACAGTTTCCGCTTTTGTGGGCTCGCTGGTTATCACGCCCCTGGTCAGCCGGTTTTTCTCCCCTCCGAACAAGGAACAGGTGGAAAAGGTCCGCCGCTCCGACAAGGGAACCGCCGAGGAATGGTACTCGATTATCCCCCGCACAGTGCCGGGCAAGATCACCCTGGGGGTGATAATCGCCGGCGGAGCGCTCTTTTTCCTGGGAATCTTGCTCGGAGGCATGGGCAGCGCACACGCATCGCTACTGGGAGTGGGCGGGATGGTGATCTATTTCGTGGGCTGCGGCACAAGGCTTCTTTTTAAATAGATCGAGCTTTTTTTCTGGTGATTGGCCGGGTGATACATCACGCGGGATCACTGCAAAATTTTACCGATTATTCCGGAAGACCAATAGCGAAGATAACAAAGGATGAGCGATGGAGCTTAAAACCACGCTTAAAGAAAACGGGCTGATTGTGGAAAACGGGCTGATCCGCCTGGATATAAGCAATTGCCTGTGTATCAAACCCGCTTTGCTTGTGGACAACTGTCCTGTGAGCCTTGTTTCGAGTGAAAGGCCGCTCAGGCCCGCGTTCCACGCCAAGCTGGGCGGGTTCTGGATCAACGGTTTCGCAGTTGATTGGAACAAGCTCGAGATTGAGGAGATCTCGGACCTTCTGGGCCCGGGCAGACGGATCACCCTTCATGCTTCCGCCGACCAGTACGGCGAGGCTTTTTACAGCGGAGTTAAAATCCAGTCGCGTGTGACACTCTGCTTCTATGAGAAATTCCCCCATGCGGTGATCGGCAGGGCCGAGTTTACCAACCTGGGGAAGGAGACCCTCACTATCGACCGCCTGGTGGGTAATTATTACTGTCTTGACAGACGGCTGGTGAGCCCCTCTGAGGCGCCCTGGCGTTTTGCCTCATACCAGGGTGCGGCCTGCCGCTGGGGAAAGGACTATTCGCTGATCTGGATAGACTGCGACACGGACCGCCTTAATTTCATGGGCGCTGAGACCTTGAAGCCCTCCGAGCCTGAGGGCGGCGGCACGCCGCTGGTTTGTCTCTGGACTCCGGAGGCCGGGCTGGCAATAGCCAGCGCGGAAAGCTCCCCTCAGTGGATCAGCCTGCCGGTGAAAACCGCAAAGGACGGCCTGGTCGAGGTATGCCTGGCCCAGGCGCCGGAGGCCCGTTTCGGCCAGAAAACCACACTCGCTCCGGGCGAGGCTGTCTCGACTGTCCGCTCGAGCTTGATCCTCCACCGGCTCGATTTCCACGATGCGCTCCGCACTTACGGCGACATCCTGCGCGCGCAAGGGGTAAACATTCCGCTCAGCTCTCCGGAGACCTGTTATGATCCCTACTGGAAAACCTGGGGCTTTGGCCTCGATTTCACGCTCGAACAAATCTACGGCGCGCTGGATGAGCTGAAAAGCTTCGGCATCCGGATGGCCATGCTCGATGACGGCTGGTTTACATACTACGGTGACTGGAAGCCTAACCCCGCTCCGGGGAAATTCCCGGGCGGCGACCGGGATATGCGCGAATTTGTCAAGCGTCTGAAACAGGAGGGCTTTCAGACCAGCCTCTGGTGGTACCCCCAGGGGGTGAGCCCCGAGGGAGAGCTTGCGCGCGAGCACCCGGAATGGCTGATTTGGAACGAGGACGGCTCCTGTCCCAAATGCCAGCGCAAGCTTTTCTACCTCTGCCCGGAGCACCCGGAAGCCGTGGCCTATATTGTGAGCCTGGTGGAAAAGATCCTCACCGACTGGGACTACGACGGGCTCTATATCGACACCACCGGGCTGAGCGCCGCCCCTCCCTGCTTCAATCCAGCCCATGAACACGGGTCCCCGCTTGACTCTTTTACCGGACAGTACAAGCTTTTCAAGGCCATTTACGAGACCGCCCAGAGGCTCAAGCCAGGCTGCCCGGTCGAGATGTGTATCTGCTCCCTGCCGCACGACCCATTCAAGATGCCTTACTATAATGTGGCCAATGCCTCCGACCCGGTGAACCTCTACCAGATGCGGCGGCGGATCAAGGTCGAGAAAGCCTTTCGGGGACCGGCTTTCTGCGTGGGAGACTGCTACCAGATCCCTATGGACGAGTGGGATGAGTGGTCCGTGCCGGAATCTTTCGAAAGCGCCGTGGCGACCGGCGCCCAGGTGACTACTCTCTACTCGGACCTGACCCCGGAGCAGCGTGAGAAATGGCGGCGCTGGTTCGAGACTTACAAGCGCCTCCTCTTGAGCAGCGGCGAGTACCTGAACCTCTACGATATCGCTTTCGACAAACCGGAAGCACATGTGGTACGGAAAAACGGTATCCTTTACTACGGTTTTTTCGCCGAGCGCTGGAGCAGGATCAGGCCCCTGGTTCTGCGGGGTCTCGAGCCCGGCAAGACCTATCGCGTGACCGATTATGCCAGCAGCCTTGATTTAGGCACTGTCTCAGGAGACAAGCCCGAGCTCCGCTGTTCATTCAAAGAATGCCTGCTGCTTGAGGTATCGCCTGTTGACTGAAAAATTCTCTATGTATAGAGCCACAAACCTCTTTTTCACTCCAATCAAGGAGACCTGAAAATGTCGAGGCTGATCCCATTATTTCTCCTTGCTGCTGTCTGCTGCTCCCCACCGGTCCCGAAAATAGAGCAGGCTGGATCTGCAGTGTCCGATATATACGGCGGAAAGGTATATGGAATATACGAGCCGCTTAAAGTGGAACAGAGCGAAGGTGCGATCGAGGTCTCAGGCGAAACTTTCACTTATGTCATTGATCGCAGAAGCGGCCAGATTATCTCAGCCAGGGCGCTGGGCAATGAATTCGTGGCCGCGGGCACCTCTTTCCCCAATCCCTATATCGGACTGATGCCCGAGAACGACTCGCTCGCAAGCCGCACAGGCGGCAGAGACCGTGGCCGGTTCAGTTTCGAGAAAGCGCTCGAAATACGCCCCCTGCTCTGGTCCGGCGGCCTGACCGGAGCCTGCCGCTTGGATGCCCTTAAAAGCTCCGGTACGGTTACAGAGCTGGTAAGCTCGAGTCCTGAGATAGTTAAGGTGCGTTCGAGCGGGATTTACACCTGGCCTGAAAACGGAAAACCGGCGCCTCTCTCCTGGGAGGTAGAGTATGCATTCGAGGTGGACGGATTCACCAAAGTGACTGTGAAGCTTTCCACCGGGAAGCCGGTAAAGCTGCGCTGGCACTGTTTCAACCATGCTTTTTTCTCGCGGGACGCCGCAGATTTCATCTCCACTTACTCGGATCTCGGAGCTCCTCCTTTTGACCTCCGGCCTGCTCCTACCCGGTCTATCGAGCATCTCGGGCCGGATGAACCGGTACTCCTGTCCCACTGGAACCCGGTATTTCACCTGGGCAACCCGCTGACCGGTATCGAGTTTTCCAAGGAAGATTTCGGAGACCGCTGGAGCGGCTACCGGGACTCCGGCATTCAACTCGAGGACGGCCGGCGGGTCGACACAGGGGAGGTGGAGACCGCGGACGGCCGCAAACTTTCCGCCCACGACTCGCGGGGCCGTGAGGGCATATTCACCCAGATCTACATGCGAGAACAGGGGCTCGAGCTCGAGGAATTCGATATCCGCAACACCGCTTATCCCTTGAATCCGGGCCGGGAGCGCTCCAAAACCTTTTTTATGCAGCTTACCCCGCCAAAACTGCCCAGGGACGATCTGAACAGCTCGCGCATTGTCTGGCCCGGCCCGCACCAGATCAGGATGGTGCGCTGGCGCGGCCAAACCGAGCCCTGGTCGCCCCCTGATGATGAACTGGTCAGGCAGTGGGCCATGATCGGAGTGAACCTGATAATCGGCGGGGCGAATTACTTCTCCGGTGATTACAGCCACCCCACATACCCGGAAAAAATCCGCCGCTTCCTGGATACGGCCCACAGCTATGGCATGAAAGTGATCCCCTATGTCACTTTCTCCGACTATAATTTCGAGGCCCCCGGTTACCAGGAGCACGCCGAGGATTGGATGTGCTCGAAAGCTATCGAGTTCGCTCAGCAGACCACCCTGATGTGTTTCGGCGCCGAGGGCTGGCGGGACCATGTCGAGCGGGAGTGCGACCTGTTGCTTTCGCAGTTCGATTTCGACGGCCTTTATGTGGACCACTGGTTCATTACGCGCCACTGCAATAACCCCCGGCACGGCTGCGACGGATACCTGGGCCGTTTTGTCACCGAGGGCTACCACGATTTCGCCAAACGGCTGCGACGGGTCGTGGCCCGCCACACTGACGGCAAAGGGATCATGCTCCTCAACTCGAATAACCTGATCTCCTCGACAAACCTGGCCTGGTTCGACATGCGCCTGCTGGGCGAGAACAACAACCCTCTAGTCCTGCCCGGCGAGACGATCATGAGCACCTGGAACGGCAAGCGCCAGGGCGTGCAGTCTGTTATCATGTGGCGCGCCTACCAGGACGCTATCGACATGCTCAATTTCTGCGCCACTTTCGCTTTCTCCTTCCGCCTGACAAAAAGCTGGGGCAACCAGCGGATATTCGAGGACTGGCTGGCCGCGGACCCCCGGTCCGAGCTGGGCTTCAACCGCAGCTACTGGGAAATCCTGCGCTTTTTCGGAGTCAACAAGGCCCGCCAGTTCAGCGCTTTCGACAGCCGCTGGATTCTGGGCATGACTCAGCCGGGATCGCAGGTGACAGCATTCGCGCGGGACGGCCGCCTGATGCTGCACCTGGGTTTCCTGATCTCCCAGGATACTCCTGTTCAGTCTGGCAAAGAGAGACCTAGCCGCAGCGAGACCCTCAAGATCCACAAGCCGGAGAGCCTGGGTCTCAAATCCGGTGTGAACTACCGGATAGTGGACCTGATAAACAAGCGCTATCTGGACAAGCGGACTTACTCACTGGATGATCTAAAAGAACTGCCGGTCACCCTTACCCTGGGCGCGGCGAGAATCCTCCTCGTGGAACCGGTAGAGCAAGGCCCGCCGTGTCTGGTGTATTTCGGCGGGGCCGATGGGGTGGAAACCCAGGCTGAGCAAGATAAGCTCACTTTCAGGATCGATGCGGTCGAGGGCTCGCTGATCTCGCTCTATCTCGACACTGGAGGACAGGCTTACAACTCCCGAACGCCCGGGATAAAGCGGGAGCCGGCAAAGGGCGATTTTGCTGTATTCTCCGGGCTGGTACCCGGGGTTTAGGCTGTGGTGCTGGTAAGGGAGTGAGGGGGGGAGGGGGAGAG
>DATKXY010000028.1:0-8961 GCA_035528795.1 archaeon
GCACCTGTTGACCGAACTCTCAAGCGAACTGATGTTCCTTATCGAAACCAACAGTGAAACCGACCGTGTGTTTGCCGATCTCAAACACTTAACTAGCGGCTCCTTCCTGATGAGAGAAGTTGTCAGCATGTACAATATCTCAACAACCCAGGATCCGAACAAAATAAAGTTAATGGAGCTCTATTTCCGCAAGATCTTTTCGCTGATCGATGAGGACTACCTGTTGACTAAAGAGATCGAGGAGGAAATCCAAAAATACAGTGTCTGACAGACTCTTAACCCGCAGTATTCATAAAACTGATCGTTACTCCATACCACTATGAATAAACGATAGCCAGTAGATTTCAGGATAACCATTCAGAATCGCGGATTGCACGGGTAAAAAATTTGATTTCACGGATGGCCCTTCCCCACACATCCATTGCTATCCTGGTGGGGGGGTGGGGAACAGTGTCATCCGTGCAACATCCGTGAAATCTGTGATTCTGAGAACAGAGGACACCTGGAAATTTGTGAACAATGCGGATTAAACTTAATACCGCTCACTTAAAGCGACAACACTCTCTTTTTGTCACCCCCGCTTTCGCGGGGGTCCAGAAAATCGGCTTAAAAACCTGGTTTCCCGCCTAAAGTGAACAACATTGGGATTAAACTTCTGACTTCTGTCTTGTCCGGTCTGGAGCAAATGTTTGAAAGGCCAAAAGCCTATTCCTTGCTACTGAATTTTGTGAATAATCCAGGTTAAAATGCTTGTGAGCTTTTTATCTTGATTTTGAGCTTCTCGATAATCTCCAATATATTGCTGTTTTTACTATCCCTTAGGGAAGGGTCGATTTCCAGGGTGCGTTCGAGAAGTCTGAGCGCTTCCTGGTCGCGGTCTCCTTTTTGCAAATAAATATCGACCAGCATCAGAAGGCCTTGAACATTATTCGCATCTTTTTTCAATAAGCTGTTGACCTCCCTTTCCGCATCTCCCAGTTTTCCTGCTCTTTTATAATGGTAGGCCAAGGCAAGCACGGATTTATTGTAATTGTCATCCCAATCACTCAATTCCACATTGCTGAGGCTGTCAGCCAGGATTTTCTGCATGACCAAATCATCCCTGCTCCAGGTTATAGCCTTCTCAGCAAGCCCGGGCTGGCCTTGGGCATCCAGCAGGTAACCCATTTTCAGCCTGATCCGGGCCTGTACTTCCAGCAACTCAACTCGCATCCAGATCCTGGGGCCGAGTTGCAAGCCTCTCTGTGTATGTCCCTGCGCCAGATCGAGGAGCTGTACATTCCGGGAAAGGTCTTTTGGATCGGAATAAGCGTCTACACAGGCGAGACTGGCCCGGGCCAGCCACATCCGGTACAATGGGTTCGAGCTCTGAAGCTCCACCGCCCGCTTTAACAGCTCGTAAGCCTCCTCATTCCTCCCGCTGGAAAAAACTTCCAGACCTTTAATAAAGAAAGCACGGGAGGAATCGGGCCAGTTCACATGGCCATAGACCGTTATATTCGGGCAAAAATACAGCCAGTCTGAACCCGGCGGATTGTAAGGGAAAGGCAATCCCAGGAAGCTGATATCCCGCTCAAAGGTTTTCACCGGCTTTAAGATTTTAGATCTCTCAAGATTCCCGAGCAGGTTTCTTCCCTCTTCATTCCCCAGACAATCAAGAGTCTCGTACTCCGAAATAACCAGGTAGTCCGGAGCATAACTCTCGACCAGCGAATACTTGTAGCCGATCACCACACGCGAATAGGTGTTCGCATCAATTTGTACGGAGTAAAAGTCATCGCCCCACTCAGGCTTGATCACCGCGATAATCTGATAACGCCTGGGGTGCTCGCGGATCCAGGAGGCACAAGCCATGCGGTGTTCCTCCTGGCCCATCTGATGGACTAATGCAGCGGAATAGGCAGCCGTGTAAAGAAAAATCACGGCCCCGACAGCGGGTATCCACTTGCGGGCGGAAAGGCCAAGCTTGAATACGCAACCATTGTAAAGCTCGAACAAGAGATAGCCAGCGGCTAGCGCCAGAAAGGGGGTAAGGGGCACGAAGTGACGCATATATGGGGAGGCGTTTAAGATCAGAATAAGGATATTGGCTATCAGGATTACGCCCAAGGCAAATACTTTCTTTCCCGGGCGCCTCAGGAACAAAACAATCCCTCCCATGGCCGCAAGCATCAAGGGCAGACCCAATCCCAGAAAAAAAGAGGTACTGAAAACTCTGGTCAGGCTCAAACCGAAGGTGTTGTACTTTCGCAGACCGCCGAGACCTGCCACGCCTAAAAAGCTATCCAGATTCAGAATTGAATAGGGACAGCCGATAACAAAGCCCACAGCGGCCAGCCCTCCCCAGGAAAGAAACCATGGCCAGCGGGCCATAAGCCAGTCCCCCCAGCCTAAGGTCATCTTTTTACTTTTCGAGGCGGGTTTGACCTTTTTCCTCTTCGTATTTTTTTTCTGCTGACCGGGTTTGTTCTGCTGGATATTATTATTCCGCCGGGCAGTATTCCACTGCCAGGCCTCCTGGACAAGCAGCACTAGCGCCGGCAGAGCAATGAGAATCGAGGTGTACTTTGTCGCCAGACCAAGGCCCAGCATCAGGCCGGAGCCTGCGAAAGCCCAGGTGTTCTTGCGCTCCAGACCCAAAACGAAAAAGGACAGCGAAAGCACCATCCACATTACAGCCGGAGCATCCCCTACCATGTAATGCGACTGGATCACATGCGCGGGCAAAACGGCAAACAGCGCGGCTGCCAGAAGCCCCATCCGCTGGTCTGCCAGCAGGCTGCCCAACCAGAAAACTCCCCAGACCGTAATAATCCCCATTAGTACTGTCATCACGCGGCCGGTAAGAAACCAGATCCGCTGCTCGCCCGGCTCGTGGTCGACAAAAGCGCTATAGCTTTTAATTTTCCAGGGTGGAGTGATGCCTGTCAGACTGGCCACCGGCCAGAGCAGCAGTCCGTACTGGTAGTAAAAGAGGGTGGGATTGATATAGTAGTAAGGATCGAACTGGCCCTCAGCCGGACGCATGCGGCTGAGAACGAGCGGAGCCATTTTCTCATCCGGATGGAAGTTCCTGGGATTATCTGCACCCGGAACTCCCCAGCTGATACCATAGATGCGCAAAACCCCGGCCAAAAGGAGAATCGCACCGAGTAAAAGCATGTTGTTCTTATTTAAACCCGAATCGAACATTTTAGCAGATCAGATAATCTTTCAGCAATTTAATCCCTGGCCGTGCCCTTTTTGTAGAAGGGTAACTTGACCACAGTTACCGGAGCCAGGCGGCCGCGGAGATCGAGCTCGAGTTTTGTACCTGGAGTGGCAAATTCAAGCGGCATGTAGGCTGTCCCGATACCGATACCCAGCGAGGGGGCAATCCCGCCTGAGGCAAGCCGGCCAACCTCTTTGCCGCCGGCGGCCAGCCGGTAGCCGGAACGCGGAATGTCGCGGGCTGAGGCTTCCACTCCCCGCAAAAGGACCTGGACGCCTCCGGCCTTCTGCTCAACAAGAGCCCCTTTGCCTGAAAAATCTTTCTTTTCCATATCTACCGCCCAGGAGAGGCCTGCCTCGAAGGGGGTATGACTTGCATCCAGCTCGTGACCGTATAGGCGGTAACCCATCTCGAGCCTCAGAGTGTCGCGGCATCCCAGACCGCATGGAGTCACACCTGGTAAGTTCACCAGACGCTCCCAGAGCCTGGAGGCGTTTCTGCTTTCCACGAATATCTCGTAACCCAGTTCTCCCGTATAGCCGGTCCTGCTCACGGTGAGCGTTTCACCCGGAAAGCGGAAGTCTGCCATCCAGTAGTATTCGAGTCCCTCGAGCTTCACACCTAGCAGCTCCTCGAGCAGACTCCGCGAGCGGGGACCCTGGAGGGCTAAAAGAGCTATTTTTTCGGTTTCATCCTCAAGCTCGGTCCCGGTGAAATCATTGCAGGCCTGAGCAAAATGATCAAAGTCGGCTTCGAGGTTTGCGGCATTGACTACAATGAGAAAAGAGTCCCCGTGACGGCCGACCAGTAAATCATCCAGAACCCCGCCCCGCTGGTTGAGAATCAAGGTGTAAAGTAAACGCCCATCCGGCAGCACGCTTGCCCGGCCGGTAACCAGGTAGTCAAGGAGCTCTCCTGCCCTGGAGCCCCGGAGGCGGAACCGTCCCATGTGGGATACATCAAAGATCCCCGCCTTGGTGCGCACTGCTTTATGTTCATCCAGGATCCCGCCGAAAGAGAGCGGCATTTCCCAGCCGGCGAAAGGCACTATCCTGGCCCCTGCGGCCACGTGGTTATGGTAAAGAGGCGTTCTTCTCAGACTAGTCATATCTTTTCAATGAGGTTTTCCGCTATCTCAGGCGTCAGTAATTTAAGAATTATCGCTTTCTGCGCATGGAGCCGGTTTTCCGCCTGGTCGAAGACCTTTGAGTGCGGCCCGTCGATAATTTCATCCGTAATCTCTTCGCCCCGGTGCGCCGGCAGACAATGCAGCAGGTAATAGTTCTTCGCGGCGCGGCGGACAAGCTTTTCATTGACCTGGAAAGCATTGAACACTTCCCGGCGCTGGGCCATTTCATCCTCCTGGCCCATACTGGCCCACACATCCGTATAGATGAAATCAGCGCCCTCGACCGCAGCCTCAGGATCATGTCCCAGCTCGAGGCTGCCCCCGCTTGAAACGCAGAGTTCAGCGGCGCGCCCGACATATTCAGGCTGGGGCTCGTAGCCCTCGGGGGTGGCCACGCTGATCTTGATTCCAAGCGCGGAAGAGATGAGGATCAGGGAGTGGCAGACATTGTTACCGTCACCGACATAAGCGAGTTTAACCCGGGGAAAAGCGTCTTTCGACAGTTCGGCCACAGTCAGCAGATCAGCCACCGCCTGACAAGGGTGCTCGCGGTTACAGAGGGCGTTGATCACCGGAATCTTCATATTGTCAGCCAGGACCCGGATCGTCTCGTTTTCGAAAACCCTGACGACCAGTATGTCCACCCAGCGTTCGAGGTTATGAGCCACATCCGGGACACTTTCGCGCTCTCCCAGCCGGACTCCGGCGGCCTGGAGCTCAAATGCGTGCCCTCCCAGCTCGACCATGGCCAGCTCGAAGGTGACCCTGGTGCGCAGGCTCGGTTTCTCGAAAATCATGGCCATCGAGCTCCCTTCACTCAGATGAAGCGAGAGGGGAGTTTTACGAACCCGTTTCAGCCAGGCGGCCAGCCGAATCGTCTTTTTCAACTCGACCGGCGAAAAATCATTGATAGACAAAAAGTCTCTTTTCATTTTTCTCCCAGCAGTCTAGCATGCATTGAAATATTGATACGCTCTTCAATCCAGAGAGTATGTCAAAGAATATATTTGCGCAGATCCTCATCCTCTACCAGTTTTTCGAGCTTCTCTATCACAGTTTTACCGGTGTTGACGATTTTTTTCTTCCCTGTTTCGGGCAGTTGGAACAGTACGTCTTCCATCAGCGAAAACATCACTGTATGCAGCCTTCTGGCTCCGATATTTTCGAGCTTCTGGTTCAGGAGATAAGCCATTCGGGCAATTTCCTTGATTGCATCGGTCTCGAAAACCACTTCAGCTCCCTCGGTGCGCACAAGCTCAGTATACTGAGTGATCAGGGCGTTTTTCGGCTCGGTTAAGATGCGGAAAAAGTCCTCCTCATTCAAGGGACTAAGCTCCACCCTGATCGGGAATCGGCCCTGCAGTTCGGGGATCAGATCGCTCGGCTTGGAGGAGTGGAAAGCCCCGGCAGCGATAAAGAGGATGTGGTCAGTGCGCACCAGCCCATACTTGGTGGGCACATTGGAGCCTTCTATAATCGGCAGGAGGTCCCGCTGCACACCTTCACGGGAGACATCGGGCCCGGTTTTGGAAGGCGGCCCGGCGATCTTGTCCAGCTCGTCGAGAAAGACAATCCCGGTCTCTTCCACCCTGTCAATGGCCTCGCCGATCACATCTTCCATATCGATCAGTTTCTGCATTTCCTCCTGGGCCAGGATGCGGCGGGCTTCAGCCACTGTAACTTCGCGTTTTTTCCTTTTCCTGGGCAGCATTTCTTCGAGCATTTCCCCCAAATTCACATCCATTTCCTCAAGACCCGTGGTGCTGAAAAATTCGATGAACGGCATCGCTTTACCTGAAAACTCGATTTCTACCTTGCGCTCTTCGAGCTTGCCCTCTTTGAGCTGCTGGCGCAGTTTCTCCCGAATGCGCTCGCGGCGTGAAGCGGCCTCCTCCACCTCGCCTATTTCCGTACCGGCCTCGGTCTCTGCAGGCAGGCTCTCCCCTTCAATGCGCGCATCGAAAATCTTCCCGGAATCCCAGAGCTTACCCTCGACGGCTTTTATGACACGCTTTTCCCCTGGCAGGGGAGGAAGGAGGAGATCGAGTATCCGCTTCTCTGAAGATTCTCTCGCCTCATCCTCCACCTCTTCTTCCCTCTCTGAGCGCACCATGGAGACGCTCAGCTCAATGAGCTCCCGGACAATAGACTCCACATCCCGGCCCACATAGCCCACCTCAGTGAACTTGCTCGCCTCGACCTTGATAAAGGGCGCGCCTGCAAGTCGAGCCAGGCGCCGGGCGATCTCTGTTTTACCCACCCCGGTGGGCCCAATCATGATAATGTTATTCGGCATTATCTCTTCGCGGATCTCCTCCGGCACGTTCTGCCGCCGCCAGCGGTTGCGCAGCGCAATAGCCACGCTCTTCTTGGCATTCTCCTGGCCCACTATATAACGGTCCAGCTCCTCGACAATCTGCCGCGGAGAGGGCTCTTTGCTTAAATCGATTAACAGCTCTTCTTCCTCGCTCTCTGTCCGCTCCGGAAGAGATGCGTCTTCCTTCCGATCTCGATCTTTTTCGCTCATTTTGATCTTCTCACCTGGCAATTGGAAAGCCTTAAAGTTCCAGAACAGTGATCTCACGGTTGGTGTAGATACAGATATCAGCGACTATGCCGAGGGTTTTCTCGACAACCTCCCGGGCTTGGAGGTCAGAATGAAGTATCAGGGCTCGCGCTGCGGCCAGAGCAAGAGCGCCGCCGGAACCGATCGCCAGGATCCCGTCATCCGGCTCGATCACATCCCCGTTGCCGCTGATTATAAAGCTGTGCTTTTTGTCGGCTACCGCCAACTGGGCCTCAAGCCTTCTCAGGTACTTGTCGGTGCGCCACTCTTTGGCTAGCTCAACCGCTGCCTTGGGCAAATTCGCCGGATAACCCTTGAGCTTGACCTCGAATTTCTCGAACAGGGTCAGGGCATCGGCCACTGCTCCGGCAAAGCCGGCAAGCACTTTGCCCTCCTGGAGAGTGCGCACCTTTTGGGCTCTGGCTTTGATCACGGTCTCGCCCAGGGTTATCTGGCCGTCTCCACCAATGGCGACCTTGCCCTCTTTCCGCACAGCCAGAATGGTAGTGCCGTGGTATGTTAAATTCGTCTCGGACATTTTTCCAAAAGTCACCTTTCCTCTATTGAAGTGCTGAATGAAGCCTTTTAAGGCACATTACAAGCTTTAATTTAGTGCTAGAGTTCGAAAGCTCATTAAGGGCGGGTTTGAAACCCGCCCCTGCCAATGAAATTATCCGGATCGGTTTTATTATAATACGTCACAATATTTATGAAAGCATATGCTTACCGGACCTTTATGCGAAACTCACCCTCTTCAGACAGTTATAATCCGCTCCGCGGATGGGCCTGACGGTAAACATTTTTCAGGCGCTCCACTGTGAGGTGCGTGTATTTCTGCGTGGTCGAGAGGCTTGCGTGTCCCAGCATCTCTGCAATAGACAAAAGATCGGCGCCGGACTCGAGCATAACTGTGGCAAAACTGTGACGTAGAGCGTGGGGCCCGAGCGCGCGCGAGTCACCCGCCAGGCGGCAGGCCTCGACCACGAGCCTCTGGATCTGCCGCGGCTGGATTCTGTTCCCCTTCGGGCCGACAAAAAGAGGATCGCTTGAACTGTAAGCGCCGAACTGCCTCTTTCGCTCCTCGAGGCACCGGGAAATGGCTCTCGCTGCCATCCTGCCTACCGGCACGATACGCTCTTTGGACCCCTTGCCGAGCACCCGGACCTGTAGGCGTGAGGGGTCGTAGTCAGCGAGATTGAGACCGACCAGCTCTGAAAGCCGTAAACCCGAACTGTAAAAGAGCTCGAACATGGCTACTGCGCAGAGCGAGCGCAGAGAGGCACTGTCCCCGCAGAATGACTCTATGAACTTGTCCGCCTGCTCACGGGTCAAATACTCCGGATGGCGGCGCTCGGTTTTAAGCGAAGCTATCGAGCGGGCCGGGTCTCTTTCGGCGCCGCCCGAGCGGAGAAGGAAGGAGGTGAAACCTTTGACCACAGCCAGCTTGCGGTTGATCGTGGTTTTGGCCCGGCTCTTTCTGGCAAGCCAGGCCAGATAGGAGCGAATCGCCAGGCGGTCCGCATTTTCCGGCCGGAGATTGTCTGTCCCGGAATAATCTTTCAGGAAAGCGTGAAATTCGGCCAGGTCCCTGCCGTAAGCGGCTACGGTATGGGGTGAATATTTGCGCCTTAAGGAAAGATGCCTGAGATAATCTTTAATTCTTTCTTCCATCGGACCTGTGGCTGGAGGAATGATTTGTCTGTCATACCGGGAACTGCATAATTTATGCCGCCTTATACTCGAAATCCTGATTCGGATTTTTCAAAGATCGTGCTTTTTAATATTAACATAATTCCCGGCAAAACGACACCTTTAACCTGAAATATAGCCTGAAACCATTCGTATTCTGGAATTTAGATTCTTACAAATTCACTCTAAGAGAATATCTCTTACATTTTTAACCACAAAGACACAAAGACACAAAGGGCTTATAAAACTATTCGTTTGATACCATTTTTGATAACCGGGACATTGAAATTGATCAACAAACCCAGTCGGTATCCTGTAAGTTTTAAATATGTCAGGATTTGAGCGCGGTGTAAGGGCAGAAGTCTT
>DATKXY010000029.1:0-2266 GCA_035528795.1 archaeon
GCTCAGCCACCGGAAGATTCGTTCGCAATCTAGCAAGATCGACGAAGATCTTCTGTAGCCTGGGAACTAGCCTGTAGGCTGCAAACGCATATAGACCTACAACGGGGACCGCATCCCGGAAATTGCCCATGGTATGCATCATGTACAGCACAACCAGCAGTATTCCCCCGAAGGCAACAACCTCCAACACATTCCGAGGAATAGTTCCGATCAGGGAACTGGTTACCTGTATCTTGGCGTTTTCGATTGAAGGAGGAACAAAATCCTTCAAAAAATAGTCCTCCCTGCCTAATACTTTCACGTCTTTTATTCCTCCAAAGGCTTCAGAAACCTTCTTGTACCGGAGCCTGTTGGATTCGATTTGCCGCCTTCCAAGAGTATCAAGGTGACGCCTAACTGTTAAATAAACGATCCCGTAAATAGTACCAATGACCATAAAAGCAAGCAGGGCCAGTACCGGATCTATCACCACCAACATGATGATAATTAGGACGGTAATAACAATTGAGGTGGCAAGATCGAGAAGCGGCATAAGAACTCTATCAACAAATACTCCGACCTCTCCGAGAATGTTTTTCATCAGCTCTGAAGAATTTTTGTTTAAGAAAAAGGTATAAGGCCGGTACAGATACCTCCGAAACAACCTAAGTGACAAATGATGCAGCCTCATGGCGGTAAAGCGATTGTTCATGTATGTGACAAGCACCTTCATGGCATTACTTATGATGATAAACAGGAGCGCACCAACACCGAGCGCAAAAAGAAATGATTGTGGTGACTGAAATCCAAAAATTTCATACGCCCGTCTGAGGTATACGTTCGTCTGAATCATTTCCGGTTTACTTGCTACACTGAGAAAAGGCATAATCGATCCTATCCCAGCGAGCTCCAGTATTCCGAGCACAAGAACCCCAAAAAAGACAAGTAACAGCTTTCGTTTTTCTTTTTTTGACAACAGGCCCAAGAGCTGTCTTAAATAATTCATATTACTACCTTATCGTTGCATTTTTTCATGTCGGAACACTACGAGGCAGTGCCTCAACCCGGTTCACAAAAAGTGAACGGAGGCTCGCCGTGTTTTCGGTCTCGAGCACAGGGCGCTCCAGATTCTCTGAATATAGAAAGAAGTCTCCGTCCTCACTGGGTGGATCGGTAGAGAAGCCCCGTATATTTCGGTACTCGATCCGGTACTTGTCGCAGAAGTGCTCGACGATGAAATCCAGGTCGCTCTTTCCAACCAGAACGAGACGCCTGCACCCCTTCTGCATGATCTCCTGAACCAATTCGTCCATTGCCTCTTTGTAGGATACGACGTTCTTGAGGGTTCGCTTGAAGTAGCGGTAGCTGCGGAGGGCGATGGCCTCCATACCCGCGGGAGAAACCACGTACTGGATGTTGCGATTGTTGACCTTCTTGATCTTCAGCAAGCCCTTGTTGGTCAACCGTTTCAAAATCGAGTTGGTCATTCCCAGAGACAGCCCGATGATCCGCGCCAGATCTCTCTGGCGAATGGTGCTCTTGCTGCGGGAGATGCGTTCGAGGATTTCTATTTCTTTTTCTGGAGAGATCATAGATTCAACCGCTCATTCGTAGTTCAGGGCATCCACAGGATTGAGCCGGGAAGCACGAACAGCGGGGTACAAGCCGAAGAATATCCCGACGAAGCTGGCAAACAACATGGATATTGGATACGCCATGGGATTAGGCGTGTAGTTCCAGCCGAACAGCCAGGTCCCGAAAGAGCTCAAACCGGTGCCGACGATCAGTCCGAGGATGCCGCCCACGATCGAAAGGGTGATGGCCTCCGTCATGAACTGGCCCAGAATCGCCGCAGGTGAGGCGCCCAGGGCTTTGCGGATGCCGATTTCCCGGGTGCGCTCGGTCACGGACACCAGCATGATATTCATGATTCCGATACCGCCGACGATTAAAGAGATCGCGGCGATGCCGGTTAGGAAGGCGTTCAACGTTACGGTTACAGCTTGGAACATCTCTGCAACCGTAGAGGGAGATTCGACATTTACCGAGTCTTCCTTTCCCGACAAGTTGACGAAATACCTTTCGATCCGGTCGGCTACGTTCAGGACATCGGTCTCGTCGACAACTCCTACCACGTAGCGCTGAACACGGCTTACCCGTTCGATTCGGGCGGAATAGGTATCAAAAGGCAGGAAAACGGAAGGGTCGAACTTCATTCCCATGGTATCGGCCCGAGACTCCAACACTCCCACAACCTCGAAACTCCGCACCGGATCAAGATACAGGC
>DATKXY010000030.1:0-27349 GCA_035528795.1 archaeon
ACTTCAATATCCGGAGGCACTCCTACATTTTCAACAACCCAGCCGTCTTCCGTCCAGATGGCCAAGTTCGGGGCGGTGACAAACCCCCCATCCATAAGGTCAGGAAATCCGAGCATTCCTACCAGACCTCCCCATGTCCTTTTCCCGACAAGTGTACCGAGTTTGAATTTTCGAAACATCCAGGGAAGTAAATCACCGCCTGAGCCGGCCGTCTCGTCGATAATCATTACTTTTGGACCTTGAATAGATGCGCTCGGTGTCTTAAGATCTGCGCCATAGCGCATATTCCAATTACAGACGAATGGACGCCTGAGAATATCGATATAATAGTCGGCCACCGATCCGCCACCATTGAACCGCTCATCTACGATGATGGCCTCTTTATCCACCTGGGGGAAAAAGTAGCGCTTGAAATATGCGTGTCCCAGATTTGCTGTGTTTGGTACATAGACATAAGCGACACGGCCACCGGTTGCTTCATGGACTTTTTTGATATTGCTTTCCACCCATTCACGATTCCGCAGTGCTCTTTCACCCGCTATCGGAACGACACTGATTGTACGAGCTCCCTCGGAGTTAGGGTTTGGGCCAACTTTAATCTCTATAATCTTCTCGGAAGTGTTTTCAAACAGGCTGTAAAGATTCATGTCCGAAAAAAGCTCTTTCCCATTTACGGCAAGGAGATATTCCCCTTCTTTTACATCTATGCCCGGCTCTTTCAATGGAGACCTTAGCTCGGGATTCCAGTTTAAGCCGCCATATACTTTCTTGAATCGATAACGTCCATTTTCGATTACATAATCAGCTCCCAGCAAGCCACCGGGAACTTTTTTAGGTTCTTGAAAAGTATCTCCGCCAAAGATAAAGTGGTGACCGACTGCCAATTCACTGCACATCCACTGAATTACACGGTTCAAATCACTGCGGCATGACAGATGAGGAAGGAAGACGCTGTATTTTTTGCGCATCGCTTCCCAGTCCACACCATGCATGTTTGTCGCATAAAAATAATCGCGATTGATTCGCCAGGCTTCATGGAAAATCTGATTCCATTCAGTCCTGGGGTCAATATAAACCTCGATAGCATCGATATTTAGTTTTCCCTTGTCAGATTTAATCTCATCGGATAATTCAGCAATACACCAGGAATCTCCTGAACGATAGAGAATTTTCTTTTTATCAGCGGAAATCTGGTAGAGATTAACTTCAGGCAAGATGACTTTATCTTTACGCTCCTTGAGGTCGTACTTGTGCAGTTTCGTTCCTTTTTCGTCAGGCCCTCCCGCTGTCGGAGGAGCTTCCAGATAGTAGACATGACCCTCATTTCCGGCCTGAAGGCTGAAGAAGTTCCCCGCTTCTACAGGAAAAGAAATAATACGGTAGTTTAAACCATCGAATTCAATTGAAAAAGGCTCCTCGTTCTTGTCCTTTTCTTCTTTTGATTCTTTTTTTTCTGATTCTTCCTTTTTCTTAACGCCCTCCTCCTCATCGCTCTCTTTCGCGAGTGGTGAAGGAATGTCTTTCTTGAGAGTCGCCACATAAATTTCACGTGTCATTCGCATATCAGCATTTGACATGGCAAACCAATGCTTAATCGGTCCGGCATCGGTGGAAGCAAAAAAATAGATGTATTTACCGCTTTTATCAAACACAGGGTCACTCACATCGCTCAAACCATCCGTAATGGCATAGGATTTATTTTTCTCAAGCGAATAGGCGTAAACCTTTTGGATATAAGCTGCCGTATTCAGAGTATAACAAATCCATTTTGAATCAGGAGACCAGACTCCACGAATGGTACCAAATGGACCGGGTTCATACAAATATTCCGCTGCGATTTTTTCTATCTTCCCTGTCTTTATCTCAATCCAATAGAGTGATCTGGAGTTATCAGTGAAAGAAATATTTTTGCTGTCACCAGACCAGACGGGTTCGGCGTAAAATCCTGATCCATTCAACTTGAATTTTCTTCTTTCCCCCTTACCGTCCTGCTGTTCGATATGCAGTTCATACTCACCCGATTCGTCAGAGAAATAGGCAATGGATTTTCCGTCAGGAGACCAGACCGGAGACCTCTCATGAACACTGGCTGTATTTGTCAGATTACGTGGATCTCCCTTCTCGGCAGGAACGGTGACTATTTCACCTCTGAACTCAAAAACAGCTCTTGCTCCTGAAGGCGAGATCGAAGCGTCCCGAATATAACTGGCGCCTTTGACATATCGTGGCCGTACCTCAGAAAGGTCGGCTGCCACACCGATTGTTAACTTCCTGCTTTGTTTGTCCTGGGGATTAAAAATATGAAGGTGTCCTGCCTGCTCATAAATGATTTGACCTCCGCCTGCAGAAGCATCCAGAATTGGAAAATCAGCGTAATGGGTAAGCTGCTCGATCTCTCCGGAATTAATGTCGAAGGAAAACAAGTTAAACTCTCCGTTTCGATCAGAGCGAAAATATATCATATCATTAATCCACATAGGGTCTGTATCATTACAGCGGCCTTCTGGTTGAGGGATTTTCTTTACGGAATAATCATCAAGCTGGCAAATCCATATCGTGGAAACCGTGCCTCCGCGGTAATTTTTCCACTGATTAAATCGCTCAGCGAGTGGAGTGTATGCCATTCTTGTGCCATCCGGCGAATATGTAGCTTTGAAAGCATAAGGAATTTTTAAAGATTCCGGAAAACCTCCTTTAACCGGAACTGTAAATAGTTGAGTATGATTCCATGTGAAAACAAATCTGGGAGATGAAAAGAGCACAGCCAATCCGTCAGGCGTGAATCCCTGGACATCATCAGAACCGGGATGCCAGGTAAGACGTTTTGGAACGCCTCCTTCCGAAGGGACGACATAAACGTCCGTATTACCATCATACTGAGCATTAAAGGTGATAAGGCTTCCGTCGGGCGAAAAAACGGGATTGGATTCGATCCCTTTATCAGAAGTCAAGCGTTGAACATTTTCCCTATCAATATTGGACACCCATATATCACCGGAATAAACAAAGGCAATGTGATTTTTGCTTATTGCCGGTTGGCTCAATAATTTGGTATCTTTAATATCGATCTCACCACCCAGGTATAATGGAAGAGTGATGATCAAAACCAAAACCAAAGAAACGGAATAAAAAAATTTATTCATGATAGCCCCCTTTTTAAGTTCAAAGACTTGAAAAGAAATATGAAATGAAGCTTAATACGAATAACTCACTGAACTACAGATATAACGGAAGCGATCTAATTGTTCATAAAGCACTTACCCATATCCTGATAGGAATTCAGTAGCCAGAATTCAGAATTCAGCTGATATGTCCCATATCAAAATTGAAACCGCTAAAGATGGCTTTCTTTTTCGATTCTGGGCGAAATCTTTCGTCCTGACCAGCTTGAACCGAGAGACCCCTATTGCTTCTGCGATAGATTAACCGTTCTCATCGGGAGTATCAATGATTTTCTGGGTCTGAGCAGGAAAAAAGAGACTATTCTCCCCCAGTTCATACCAGGGAGCTACATTCTCAGGCCGTGCAACATCGCAATCGGTCGATCCGAAACAGGATTTCAGCAAATAGCTTCCTGCTGACAGCTACCCTCCCTCCTCTCCTCTCGCTGCGCGTTCGCTACCGAGCCCCGCCCTATCTGAAAAGTAACGTACCTGTTTTGCCTGACAACCTTCGCAACGATCTTAATGTCCCAATCGGGGAATGGGAGAAAATCCCTCGCCTTCAGGCGAAGACTTTAGTATGCCCCGAAGGGGCCGGTATTTTGTTTTTGGAGGTGGCTGCGAAAACCGGATTTATCCGGTCGAGCGTGTAAGCCACTATAAATCTACCGGCTTCAGCCGGTAGTAGTTTAATTCCAGAAATTCTTGAAGGGGCCGGAATGCCTTTTATATCAAGTTCTTTTGCTATCCGGCATGGAGAAACTATCAATAAATTATCCAGGGCTGGATTGTACTTTTAGCATTTCTTTTGCTCTCTCAATTCCTTTTTCTGTCAGCACCAGGTAATAACGTGTTGATCTGATATATCCATTTGATTTCAGTTTCTTGAAACTCCTGCTTAGAATGGACGTCTCATAGGCTGGCAAATCGACAAAGCTGAATTTCAATTGCCGGTTATCTACATACTCGCATTTGATTCCGAAATACTTTTCATAGCTGGTTTTCTTGCTCAAGCGATAATCAGCCAAGGTTGATTATTTTTCGACCTTGTTTTCTGTAGGGCAAAGGTTATACAGCTCCTATGTTTAGAGGCCAGGCAAAGCATAGATTGATCAGCAACTCTTTGTAATTTAGACATTTATAACAAGGAGGCTATTCTATCGTGAAAACGGATTTCAATGTGACAATTTCAAAGAAAAAGAGATCGGATCCTTTCAAATGTTGTCAAAATTCTCAGATAAAAAAGATCGGAAAAAAACTTGACAGGGATATTTTATTTTATTAAAATTAAATTGCATGCAACATGCAATAAATCTTTGCGGCTCGTTTTTATTTAACTTCTCAGCAGATATTTCTAAAATTAAAAAAGAGATTTAGAACAAGCTTATGTTAAAAAACCACAGGGATACATTTGCTGATAACAGAATGCCGCGCACGCTCAACCGGGCAAACGTACTGAGTATTATCATCGAGCGTGGCCCTATTTCCAGGGTGGGTATCGCCAGGCTTTCCGGCCTGAACCAGAGCACGGTTTCCAGGATTGTCAGCCGGTTGTTAGAGGAAGGGATTGTATTCGAGGACCGGAAAGGAGACAGCGCGTTGGGCCGAAAGCCGATCAATGTAAAATTGAATGAGAAAAGCAGGGTAATCGGGGCCATTGTTGTCAACCCGTGGACAACCGATATCGCAGTATGCAATCTTAGCGGCCAGTCCCTCAATACAAAACGGGTCGTTACGATTGCCGAGGACTCAAGAAATTTTCTTGCAGCTTGTACGAGCGCCCTGGACGCCATGATCCGCGCCTGTGACATCCCGCTGGCTGGAGTTAGTGTCACTGTCCCCGGGATGGTCGATTCCAGAAAAGGAATCATCTGCCAGGATCCTTACCTGAAGTGGATGAATGTCGATGTACGGCGGATCGTGAGGGAAAAAATTAAATGCCCGGTATTCGTTGAGAATGATGTCCGGGCCGGAACCCTGGCCGAGATCTGTTTCGCCGAGGAGGCGCAAAACCTTTCGAATTTCGTTTTCATAATGGTCGATGTCGGCATCTGGGCAGGCCTTGCAGTCAACAAGTCGGTCTACCACGGCCATAGTTGTCTGGATGGACAGATCGGGGCCAACCTGGTCATGAAAAAAGATCAGGGGAAAACAGCAGTGAAGATGGAGGCTCTGGATAACCTGGCCTCTGAAACCCGGATCGTAAAACATTATTATGAACTGCTAAAGTCGCTGGCGCCTGAGAATATCGATATCGAAATTCGACGGGTGATATGGAGGGCGATGAACGGGGAGGGAAAAGCGGTTCATGTGCTGAAAGAAGCTGCAGGCTATCTTGGCGCAGGCCTTGCCGGTATTGACAACCTGCTCAATCCTGACCGCCTGATTATCTCAGGCAAGATAACTCGAGTCTGGGACTTGATTTTCCCTGAGATCATCACCCAGATGGAAAAGCTGAGCGCCCACCAGACGACAAAGCTCAGACAGAGGGTCATTCCCAGCACCCTGGTCTGGCCGTCTTACGAGGGTGCCTCCGCACTGGTGCTCAGACATCTTTTAGGCGGATATCAGATAGTCCACCGCCAGCCGGTGGTCAAAGACTGGCAGACCTATATCTGGGACAGTTGGGAAAAATATGAGTATGAGATAAGCAATATTTAGGAAATGGGAAAATGATTTTTCAGTAAAGAACTGGAAATTATTTTGTACATATTTATTGCATGCAGCATGAAATAAAAAGACTTAGATCAGTTTTCACTGACTTTTAGCCCGTATTATTCACGAATTACCACAAAACTCGTAGGGGCGCCCGTCGTTCGGTAATTTTTCGATGATAATCGGGCACACACGCAGGTGCGCCCCTACAAAAAACAGGAATGGAAAATTTTATGAATTTTCCGGATTAGACACCTGGATTATTCACAAAATTTAGTAAAAAGGAACGGGCTTTCAGTCTCTCAGACATTTTACTCCAGAATTCTACTACGAAAATAAAACCCGAAGGGGATTATTTTCATCTCTTTCAGGGTGGCGCAAAGCGCCATGAATGGCTGACTCTTGAATTCCAAATGGTTATCAAAAAAACTTCTGGCTGTCTTTTCTTCATAATAGTCTGGAGCAGCGATCAGTTATATGAATAATTTTGGATTAAAAGGGCTCGTTTGCGCAGTTGATACGACGACTATCAGATTTCAATCGAAAAGAATTCCCCGCAGCTTGCTGCGGGGTAAACGGCCCCTTAAGCCAACCGTAGGGGCGACCGGCGGTCGCCCGGGGGGCGGGGGGTGAAAATAATCATTACCAACCTTATGATACCTCGCGGCTTGCCGCAGATTAGTTCATTAATAGTTAACAATCTGGCAACGGCATATTGTTAATACCAGATGAAAGGAGGTGTAAGTAACAGCAATAGTTTAAGGCTGCATGCAATAGATTTAATTCGCCCGGTTTCCAGAACCATCTGATATACCAGCCGTTGACCGGATAGTATTTTGCTCCCAGTTTTTTTCTTACCATAAAGGAGGGCCTATCGAACCGATTCCAGAGTCAAAGTTAGAGATTAGAGCCTTAATCAAGCCAGTTGGTAAGAAAATAGTCAGAATGATAAGGTGAAGTTCCATGTTCCATTCTGTCTGAGGATTAAAAGATCCCAGAGGAGGATCTATGTCGAAAGATACTGATTGCTTAGTAAAAAAATACATGATCTTGCTGGTAGCTGTCTTATCCCTTTGCTGGTGGATGGCTGGTTTCGCTCAGCTCAATACTGGAAAGATCGAGGGCACAATAAGGGATAAGGATACAGGACAGCCTCTGGCCAGTGCACAGGTGGTGGTCAAGGGCACGCGCCTGGGCAATGTGAGCAACGCGGACGGCTATTACTTCATCCTGAACGTGCCTCCCGGGTTGAGGGATATCACTTTTACCTACACCGGATACCAGAAAACAACAGTGGCCAGACAGCTTATTCTGGCGGGCCAGACCACCACTGTGGACGCAGTTCTCAGCTCCACAATCGTTGAGTTGGAAGGAATCACGGTGGAGGGTGAATCAGAAGTCCTCATCCCACGGGATAACACAGTATCCAAACAGCGAATGACCTCCGAGAGAATCGCCGAAAGTCCCGCTACCAAATTGGAGGACCTGATTGTCCTCGAAGCGGGAGTACAGATCGGCGGTGAAGGCGGTCTGGCCCGGGGGGTGCGGATTCGCGGCGGCCGCCTGGGCGAGGAGGCCATGGTGGTGGACGGTATAGTCGTGCGCAATCATACGGCGAACCCGTTCCGCAGCGGCTATGGCTGGCTCTACGAGCAAGAGCTGGGCTCCCTCGGCGAGGACACCACTCCGCTGGAGGTTTCCACCAGCTCAGTGGAACAGGTCGATATAATCACCGGCGGGTTTCAGGCGGAATACGGCAATGCCCAGTCCGGGATTATCAATATCGTCACCCGGGAGGGCGGAGCTGAATTCAAAGGCAACGTTCGTTTCACCACAGATGAGCAGAACCCGCGCACCGCTGATTACGGTTACAATCAACTGCAGGCCAGTCTTGGCGGACCGGTCAACGCGATTCCCAACCTGTTCTACCACATTTCCGGTGAAATCCAGGGCATGGCGGATCGATCCCCAACCCACGCCGATGAAGGATTCCGGGGAATCAACCAGGACTTTGTCGACCATCTCAATGATGCGGTCCGCAACGACCCTGTGTTCAGGAAGATGATGCCGGTCTTCACCCTGGAAGAGCTGAGAAAAGGACGCGAGTTCTATGCCGGCAAAACCGGCAAAAGCGCTGCGCTCTGGTCGCCCCTCAACCCGGTGCGCCAGCCTGGCAACTGGATGGACAGGACCCTGGCCGCCGGAAAAATTACCTACAGCCCTGTCGAGAGGCTGAAACTGATAGTCAGCCAGAACTTTTCCCGCGACCAGAACTCCTACCCCTACGGTTATTTCAATAACGGGTATGTCACCAAGAGCCAGTTCCCGCTGCGCGACTGGTCGAAAGATGCCGACACAACGCTGTTCGTCCCCCAGAGCAATGCCAGGAGAACCAGGACCTCGAACCTGGTGGTCGGATTCAACTGGGATTTCCTCGCGGGCTCCCAGCGAAGTGCCTCTCTGCAGTTCCGTTTCAACAACCTGCAGAACCAGGATATCAACAACGCCAGCCAGAAAACGAACTATACCCACGAGACCACTTTCATGAGCTGGTCGGCCCATGATGCACAGTTCGAGGTCGAATCCTATCCCAACCGGGAAATCCCACTGGAGCCAGAGGAAAAGCACTATCTGCCGGACGGCGATGTAGACTGGCGCCATGACTGGAGAGTGGAAACCCCATTCACACTCTCCACCGGTAGTACTCTCTACTGGCTCAGCTACCGCTATTTGCGCGAGCACCAGTACAACTACAAGGCCGATCTCGATTTCCAATTCAACCGCCACAACCGGGCCAAACTCGGGTTCATGGCCACCTATTTCCAGAACGATATGTTTTACTCCGATGGCATGAAGCCCCGGCGTGATCTGTCCAACGAGTTCAAATACGAGCCCAGGATGTATTCCGCTTACATCCAGAACAGGACCGATCTCGGGGACTTCGTGATCGACTACGGTATCCGTTACGATACATTCAGCCCCAGGGCAAACTGGGGCTTCCGCTACGGAGACCAGTGGGGACAGGATTACTTCCCGAAAAATGTAAATGAGCTCTCGCCGCGACTGGATGTCGCCTTTCCGGTGACTGACAAGTCCCAGTTGAGATTCGCCTATGGAGTTTTCACTCAATTGCCGAGCATGGCCTTTATTTTCAGCGGCGAGAATCCTGGTAACCTCGAGTATTCCCGTACAGATGCTTTCGAGGCTGGCTTGAGCTATCTGGTGAGCCAGGATATGGTCCTGGATCTCGCGGCCTACTACAGGGACGTGATTGGTAATGTCGCCCTGAAGGAATTTTTCAGGGACTACTGGCAGTATTACAGCGAGCGACGGATCCGCGAATATTTCACCGGGTACACCAACCGGGACGATGGCAATATCAAAGGCGTAGACCTGACACTCAAACGCAGGTTCTCGAATAATTTCGCTTTCGACCTGATTTACACTCTTCAGTTCTCGAGGACTACAGGAAGCCAGTACAACTCGACTTCCACCTGGGGTATTTTTATCGACCCGGCAACCGGCGAGCGGTTCCAGCCGCCGGATGAAATCCGCCCGATCGACGGAGATGTGACCCACAAGATGTCGTTCCATTTCAATTACCTGTTCCCGGAAGACTTTCAGGCGGGCACTCACCTGAACATGATCCTGAAAAACCTCCGCGCTTTCGCCATTTTCAGCCTCCAGAGCGGCTCGCCGCTGGTAGACCGGATCATACATGGAGGAGACGCCACCGAGGTCTCCTGGCTGACCCGCAGCGGCGGCGATATGGTCGGAGGCCTGAATTATTTCCGCGGACGATGGGATTACAATCTCGATCTCAGGCTCAGCAAAACTTTCTATCTCGGCGCCTCCAGGCGACTCGGCGTGTTCGGCGAGATATTCAACGTCCTGAACAAGAAGACCAATACGCCCTACCCGCAGGGCTACACCTATGAAAGTCGAAGCGGGATAACCGGCGGGGTGGACCTGGTCTGGAGCGACAATCTGATCGAGGAGCACAAGGTCAGGTTCAACGCGGATTTCAACCAGGACGGCATCCTGAGTGTAATGGAAGCGACCAAGGGCAGTATCGCCAGCAGTGTGATGAGCTCCACCATGAACCACATGGCCTGGGGACGGGCCAGGCAGATTCGCTGCGGCCTGGATTTCAGTTTCTGACATACCGTCCAGTAAAAGGAAAGAATGCTGATCCTAACAAGCAACCAGTCGATTTACTGGAGAGTACTTATGAGTAAACATCCGTTTCTATTATTTATCATTCCGGCGCTCATAATCGGCATGGCCAGTCAGGCCCTCGGAGAGGTCAAATCGTTCTATACCGCCCAGGGCAATAATGTCGGAGCGATTATCGGCACGGGTTATGGAGGGCCTATCTGGGGCCAGACCCAGTTTCCCAAGGGAAGCGGAAATTTCTATGGAACCCACAACGATTCCAAGTGGGACATAGATTCCGATGATACCCGGATCAACTGGGGCGTAAGCGTGGCCAGGGACGTCGATGGCGACGGAGCGCCCGAAGACACGGTGTACAACCAGCACCGCGGCGCCCATATCTATGGGTGCAACAGCAGCCTGGAGTCTTACAGTCTGCTCGAAGAGCTTTACAACGCAGGAAACAACATGTTCGAGGCAGCCTCGCGGCCCGAGGTGAACCGGGTTTACAGCTCATTGGATCCGGAAGACCTGGCAGCCTGGCCGCCCGAGTTCCGCGAGGGCAGGTCGGCAACAGGCGCTCCCATTATCAAAGGCGTGGAAACAGTGTGTGTCCGGTTCGGTGACGCTTTCCACGAGCGGGGGGCCGCCTCCGGCGTTTCCATGGAATACCAGTTTTATTTTCTCAACTATGCTGAAAGCAACAACATGGTCTATCAGCATGTCTTGATCCGCAATATGTCCGAGTACAACAAGTGGAATCCGGTCAAGTCCTTTGCCCAAAGGATGGCCGCCACCCCGAATGGCCAGATGTGGCACGGCTGGCATATGCACTTCGCCTTGACCCGCATGCGGATCGGAGGCAGCGATGAAGGCTGGATGTTATACAGCCCGAAATCGATCAATGGCATAGTGGACAAGGACAACTTCGAAAGCTCCTTTGCCGGCAATGTTCCGGCCATGGTGGCCCATATGCCCCTTAGGCTGCCCTCGTTCGGCGGCGAGACTCTGAAGCTCGCCAACTTCTGCGCCCATGGCTGGACCTGCGAATACGGCTTCTGCGGCGCTGAGGATGCCCTCGAGGGTGGTTATAATCCCGGACGGTCCTACCAATACGGTCTGGGTGAAAATTCCAGTGTGTTGTTTTACCCGGGATTTATGAGTCCCTGGACCGGGGAGCAGGCTTTCGGCTACCCGGGCGTGCTTAAACCGGGCGACGCCCGCTACGAACAGTGGATGTGGGGCGATAGAGCAAAGGAAAACGACTATATTTTTTGGTCCGAACTCCACAATTTCGCACCCCGGGACACTACCAGCGGGGATTTCGTCCTGATGTGGGTCATGCCCCCTGAGGTAGATTGGGTCATCCCGAAATCAACCCTGGATGTGGTAGACGACCCTAATGTACAGGCGCATTTCGCACCCATTCTGGAATACGCCAATGTGGCCGAGCTGGTTTACGAGGGAGGGCATATCCTGCCGGAGACGCCGAAGCCCCCGGCAATGACTATCATCCCCGGCGACCGGCAAGTGACGATCACCTGGAGCGATGTCAACTTTCAAACCCCTGATGCTTACTATTCATTCCTGCAAAAACACCCTGAGCTGGATCCGGAAAGCAGGTACGTGCAATACGATATGGAAGGCTACCGCCTCTACCGCAGCTTCGTGGGGCCGTCGGATTCCCACTCGGTGCTTATCTTCGAGTGCAGCAAGGGTGATAACAATGTTACCTTCTTCTATGTGGACAGTTACGACAAGGACCAGCCGCTCTACCGCATGTGGAACGGCAAGAAAGTCTGGTACGCCCTGGTGCCTTTTGACAAAAATTACGATACTGAAACCGGGGCAGTGTACAGCCTGCCTGACCCAGCCAGCGGCAAAGTCTGGAACAGGCCGGGACAGAATCTCTACACTGTGATCCCGAGAAGTGAAGCCTCCAATTACAGAGCCGCTTCCCAGATAGGCAGTACTGCTTACGTTGGACCGGCGACACAGCCTGAGGCCTATGTCGAGCTCTCAGGTGACGGTACCGGGAAGCTGACCGAGGCGCCCAAATTCCTTCAGCCCCAGCTCGATATAGCGTTTGAACCGGTGATCAACGAGAGGATCAACCAGGATTTTACGGTTTATGTGGCTTGCACCGCCATTGAAGTCAACTTTGGATGCTCTTACTGGGCCTACCCGCAGAGAGTGATCTCTCTATTGGACGCAAACGGCAATGTAATATCTACAGCCTCTCCGTTTCTAACACGTGATGCAGCGGTGGAACAAGTCCTGACTGACACTCCAGACGCTGACGGGGTCAACTATGCTGTCCATGTGTTATACGATCGCAGCGATATCCCGGTAGGTAATAGGGACTATGCTCCAGTGTACATAGACTTCAATACTGGCGGCTACGCCGGAGCGGAGATCGCGAATCAGTTCGGAAGCTGCGTAGATACCCGCATCGGCACCGGCCCCTCGATTGGATCTTATATAAAAACAGGCGTGTTCGAGGTGACCTGGAAGGCTGCGGGCGGCGACCTGACTGTCGAGGTCACTGATAAGCTTCGCGGGGGAACGGTCCCGTTCAGCCCGTATCGTGAAGACGAGGCCTGGGGATTCATGCCCGGCGGCACTTATATGGATTTCTATGATGAGATTAAAAATGGCGTGTCCAAGTCGGAGCGGGCCAACCTGATGCTGGAGAAGATTCCGGCTGACAATACGGACGAGTTTGCGCTTGCTCTTAACGGCATAGTGTGGGCATTTACGGATCTAAGCGCCATGCCGGCGTCCAGGACAGTGATGACTGTCACCAATTGTTTCGGCACATGGAACGACGACCAGACCGTGTTCACCCAGTATTGTGATGCGCCTTATCTGGGGGACAAGTGGCAAATCGATGTCAAGGCCATGTCCAAGGCCCCTGATGATGCGGATTTCAGTATGATCAGCGTAGTTCCTAATCCTTATATTGCCTCTTCTATCCTGGATCTGTCGACCGACTCGCGCAGAATCGAATTCGTCAACCTTCCGGATAAGTGCACGATCCGGATCTATTCGATGGGCGGCAACCTGGTCAACGTTCTCAACCATATCGGCATCAACCGCCACGGCTGGGGCGATTACAAAGACTGGGACAGGCTGGATATCAACAGCCAGCCCAGGGAATTGCAAGGATACGACAACCACGGCGGTACAGAACCCTGGAACCTGAGGAACCGTTTCGGCCAGACCGTGGCCAGCGGGCTGTATTTCTATGTCGTGACGGACTCCCGGGGAAAGAAGCATACCGACAAGTTCTATATCATCAACTGACTCCTCGGCTCCAACGGCTGAGAATAATGGTATCGTTTCTTTCCACGTGAATTTAGGGAGGTTAAAATATGTTAAGGAAAACGGCTATAAAAGCAATGTCGGCCGCCTGTTTAATCCTGCTGTTCGTCGCGCCGTGCCTGTATAGCCAGGGTGTAATGCGGCAGGAATACAGCGGGCTGGATAAATACTCCGAGCAGGGGAGGCCTGAGGCCAAGTCCTTTGTCGGAGTGCGGGCCGCCGAGTTTCTCACTATCCCGGTGGGAGCTCGTGGCATCGCCTTGGGAAGCGCATATTCAGCGATCTGCGAAGGTGTATCCTCTATCTGGTGGAACCCGGCGGGACTGGGTTTTCTCGAGGACCGGGAGGCCATGGTCACGGTCGTAGACTATACTCTGGACCTGACATATACCTACGGCGCTTTTGCCATGCCTGTCGGCGATGGAAGAGTGTCCGTGGGAGCCTTTTTCGGCTACCTCGATATCCCGGATATGAAAATCACCACAATCAACAGCCCCCTGGGAACCGGAAGGACGTTCAACGCCTACGATTTCCAGATGGGCGGGTCCCTGGCCTATAATTTGTCGGACCGGTTTACCGGAGGCATCAGCCTGAAATACGTCCATCAGGATGTATTCAACAATATCGCCGGCAACGCGTTCGCTATCGATGCAGGAGGCATCTACCACACAGAGCTGATGGACAGGGAGATAAAATTCGCCTTCGCCATCCAGAACCTCGGTTCGAATATCACCATGCGTGGACCGAATATGATCATCGAGGTTCCGCCGGAAGGCTCCGGGGGCGCCTATAGCGATTTCTCCACAGACCCGAACGCCATGTCCCGCAGGGAGTCGCGCGATGCAATGTATCTGACCCATACTTACCGTCTCCCGACAACGGTCAAAGTGGCTCTCTCATACAATTTATTTACAAATGAGAAAGTCAATTGGCTCCTTTCCGGAGAACTCTGGCGCAACAGCAACATTCCTATCAGCTATGCTACTGGCACCGAGTTGAGTTATAACTTCAACCCGGTGATCACAGCGGCTCTGCGCATGGGATGGAAGATCCAGACCGATGAGTTTACTGATAATACAGATCAATACGGGTATGAATACATGGGAGAAAACCCGACTTTCCGCGGACTGAGTTTCGGCGGAGGGTTCACCCGTAAGATCGGTGGTAAATCCATCCAGTTCAACTACGCATACAGGAACAAGGGCCAACTGTCATCGGATAATTTCTTCTCCTTTACATTCGGGTTCTGAACTATTTCAACCGGATGATCTAACGAGGAGCGATCTCCCGGCCCGGCGGTCCACCGGGCTGGGAGATTTTTTTCCGGCAAACTTGAAATTGTTTTCCGCTCTGTTTGGACTGACCTCAGGCGCTCTTGCCATTGGTCATGAATTCAAACCACTTTTTTTCTAAAACTAAAATACTATCTGATACTATTCTGCCATTCCGATCAGACCCCTCACAATCCATCGATTTGAACCACAATAAGCTCTTTCGAGCCGCTTTGTCCGGTTTCTGATAATGTTATTTCCACCCTGAGAACTAATGTTTTTTATCTCGTTGCCGATTAGTAGATTAGAACCTTATCCATTGACGGCATGGTCTGTGCCGAATTCAATAGAACTAATTTTTCCAGGGAGTGGAGAAATGGATAAAAACTTTGACCAAAAGCAGACAGCCACTAAAACCTCCTCTCGTTTCTGGTGGATTAAATGGTGTTTTGGAATATACACGGATTCTGTGATTGAGCGTTTACTTAATAAAAAGTGAGCCGCTAGGGGTCCCGGTTAAAACAGGTGGATTTTATTTTCGTACATTGTACAATTATACGTGCACCGGCTGGGTTCATCATGGTTTCTTTTTGAAATAGATTCCGGGTTTAAAGCGTCAAATCAGATGAAAGCAAAATAAAGAGGACGCCATGACTATCGCTCAGGAAAGACTGATCAAAAGGATACAGGATCTTCGCCGCACCAAAAACCCGCAAGCTGAAGACCTCCGGGGCATTTATGTCCGACTTTTTGGTGAAAACCCTCCCGAGAGCCAGTCATCCGGGAATTGCCACCGGTTCTCCTCCTAGATCCGACAGCAAAAACCCTTTCCATGCAGCTTGGGCCGCCAGGCAGGCCCGGTCTTATTACATTAAAATCCTCTGTCGAAAGGAGTGTCCGAAGGAGCGGACTGAGTGTGTCTTCTTGATTTTCATGCTTCATCGTGCCCAAGCGAGGGGATGATGGTTTATGACAAAAGCCTGAACACTTTTTGAGACAAAGATAAGACCAAATAACGCCCCATATCTTCAGACTTCCCTCCATAAATGATTCCAGACAAAATAGTGCAGTGATAAGTTTGATTTGCCGGGTCGAGAATTTTTACCTGATCTATTTATGCTCTATAAGCTATAAGGCTATAGTATAGAGGACCACCCTGTCTAAGCCCCATGTTCTCTTACGAGCCGTCGATGGGGTGAAGGGACATACAGCCCACAGCCTATAGCCTGTTGTCAGCAGCTTGGACATTTTCAGTCATTTTATGTGTATAAGTCACTATGCATTTCTAAATTGTTAAAGCACAAGAACTTATGTACTTCGCTGGATTGATAAGTGCCGAATATATTTCGACTCTTTTTTATTCCAGGCCATTTTCGCCGCCTTTTTAAATTCCCTGAGGTCGGCTAAGCTTTTTCCGCTTTTAAAAGCCAATATCCTTGTGAACTATAGACCATTGATGGGGGAATTCTCCAGGATGCTTGCCGAAACTTCAAAAGTAGATAAATGTTTTTTGAAAGACTGCCGAAAAGAGATCTAGGGACAATTCAGGTTTTGCCAAAACACAGAACCGGAGTAGAAAGTCCGGAAGCCTGAATGTCTATGGATAATCAGGGTTGGCAGAATGAAGGAAATCCTGCTCTACGAAACGAGTCAGGCACGAAGACTTACGGCCTTTTTTAAGTTCCAAAGTGAGGATCTGAGGGCTGAAAATCGCTGCCCGGCGCTTTGTTTTTGACCATAATATTCTTTCGACATCCGTTTACCCAGGTCTTTTCTTGACATAGAACCGTTGCAGTCTGTATAATAAATATCTGTTCTTGATTGTTCAAATGGAGTGAGAGAATGAATCTATATATAATAGGAGCCGCAGTCGTAATATTCGCAGTTCTCGCGGTATTGATATATATCAGGATCGGGAAACAGCGGAGATTGATTTCTCAGGCAAATAAGTACGAAGCCCTGCTCAAGGATTCCCGCGTCACCCGGTGGCAGTACTCTCAGTCTCTCGAGAAAAGCAGGGATATCCTTAAAGATGTCGAGCAGATCAGCGGGAAAGTGAAGACACTCAAGGCGGAGCTGTTTCACATCCGCGCCGACATCCACGAGCAGCTCAGAACATTGCGCCATGAAATAAAAAAATCCGGTGGCACGGAGCTAGACAGACGGGTCATCATCCAGATGAAAGTGACATTCGGGGAAAAGTGGAAATTCTTTAATTCCAGAAAGCTAGTTCACAATGAGACTCTGGACAAACTGAGAGAGACGGAGAAGAAGAGGCAGGAATTACTTAAAGATGAGACTGCAGCCTGCCAGAAATGGACCCAGGAAAAGGAGAAACTGATGAAACTCTGGCGGGAACTCAATGATAAGATCAAGGTTACGAATCCCTATACTTTTTATAGCTAGCAGGAGCCGGCACCTCGATCTCTGACTGACAGAAAGGGAATTGATATATAATTATAGAAGAAAAAAATAAAAAAAGTGAAAGGCGGCCTTTGGCATTTAATCGCACCCTTTAGAGAAAACAGACCAGAGGGTTTTTAAATCCGGCCAGGCTCCTCAGATGCTTAGATCTCATTGTAAGAGCTGATATTTAAAGGTTTCGATTTTTTCTACTCCTCTGGTGCTGAAAACATGTGTTGATAACGAGCGCCCCGGAGTACAATATAAAAGACAAAATAATTCTGGTCATCATCATCTCTCCCCATTTTGCTCGGTGCCTGAGATTATGTCCAGGGCCGGAAAAAGAACACGAAGCTGCTATTCGTATCTTTCCTTCGAGTGATTTCTAAAGTAATGTCCTGTTGTTGATAAAACGGGATTTGTCATCTGTTTTCCCCATGACCGGGCTGCCCCCTGCTTTTTTGACTGTTAATAGAACCGGTTCAACTGATAATAATGTGCTCTTCCAGGGCTCCTGATTTTAAATGGTTTCCGGAAGTTTAATTCGCAACATCTCGTATCTTTTCAGTGGCTCTGATCCTTATTGACTTTTGTTGTGTGTTATATATATTAAAACATATTTTTAAAGTGATTTAAGTTTTATGAGAGGGTTATAGATGAACACGGACGAGATTTTTTTTGCGGAAGCAGATTACCTCGGCATACAGGGTATAGATACGATAACCAAAGTTACCCGTTATACACCGCAGAACGCTGATATTTTTCTGGACGGGCTGGAGCTGGCCGAGGAGTTGAGAGCAAAATCGGGCACTATCCTTTACCCCAAGGATGCGGAGGTTACCTGGGAACGGCTGGGCAGGCTGATGCAGTTGCGGGAGTCGAACCCCAACCTAGACTTTCTATTCAAGATCAAACGCAGCGAGAAACTGTTTAACCAGTTCCGCAAGGAGATCAGAGAACGGATGCGGGTATTATTGAAACGCCGCCAGGGGATGAAGATATTCATGGATCTGATGTCGACTGCCGATGCTTTTTTCCAGCCGCTTGCAGAAAAAATTCTCGCTGATGAAAATATCACTCTGGAGCTGTTTAAGATTCGCTTTATCTGCGATTCCGCAAAGTCGAGCAGGGCGACTTTCTACGCTGATCACATGATTGATGTGGCCCTTTTGTCACTGGCTATCGCCACCTCATTAAAATTAAAGCCCGCTATCGGCGAAGACCAGGGGAAGCTTGTCCAGATCATGAAAGCGGCTATGTTTCATGGCTATGGGGCTATTTACGAGATCAATAAGATTCTCGAAACGCCTGAGGGAGAACGCTCCCAAATATTTTGGGAAGCCAACCGCAAAGAACTAAAAAAGATTGCCTCTCTGGAACTGGGCGATAATGTCATTGCTGCAATCCAAAGCTTATACGAATATCATGCCGGGAAGCGGGATTTCATTAGCGATTCAGGATGGCCGGGGGTGATGAAGAATATCCTAATTGTGGCAAGTGTTTTTCTGGAAAAAGAAAGGGGCTTATTCGGCGAGCCATTGGAAGCCAAGATGGTAGTGGACCGGATGAATGTCAAGGTCATGGAAAAACAGCTCAATGATCTGGCAGTACAGGCCTTGACTTTAGGATTAAACCTGATAGACATTTTCGATTTTTACATCGAAATGGACCGGCTGGTCAAGAAGTGTCCCTATGATTCGGCGGTGCCTTATCCACTGACCGGTTTCAAGAGCCCCACTATTTTTGTCTGTAAAAGAAATTTCACACAGTGTCGCTACCTTGAATTGTCGGTAAACGCGGTCAGTCTGGTCAAGCGCCTGGGCGATCTTCGGCCTGGAGAGTACAACCGCTGCAAGTTGTTATGCCCGAAATTGATCGCTTTCTACGATGAGCATTACGAGGAAATCAAGGAGACTACTTTAGAAAAAGCGCAAAAAGATACCCCGAAAAAGGGTACCGCTCCTGGAGGGGGAGTAAAAATAACCGGACTTGAGGATGCATGATTCCTCGATGGGCTGGAAACCAGAGCAGGCTGAAAGAAAACTGTCCTGCCAACGGACTGGAAGCCGCTTTTTCCCGCAAATTTGCCATTCCTGCCATTCCTGCCATTCCTGCCATTCCTGCTGACCCTGAAATACCCGCCTGTCAATTTTTACTGGATTGGCTGGATGATTTTCAGTCTTAATTCCAGGTTTGCCAGGCTGAAATTTCCGACACAGCCTTTCCTGCGAAGTAGAAAAGTTCCTCTGAACGATCAAAACGGAATATTTTGCGTATTCAGCAACGTGTCGTATTTTTCTTGCCCAGCCCTGGCGGGAATTTCCGCTTTACTCTTTAAGCCATGTATTCATAGCGTCTCTGGTCGATCACACCGCGGACCGCTTTCCCCCTGAAAAAGGCTTGTAGATTGTCCACTGCTTCCTCAACCATCCAGGTCCGCTGTTCGGGTGTGGGCCCGGCAATGTGCGGAGTCAAAAGAACATTCGGCAGGCGCCTGAGCTTATTTTCCGCCAGGGGCGGCTCGGGATCGGTGACATCAATCGCAGCCATGAAACGGCCGGTTTCAAGCTCCTGGATCAGGGCCTGCTCATCCACAAGGGCTCCCCGGGCAATATTGACAAAGACAGCTCCGGGCTTGATCCTTTTCAAAAGCCTGCGGCTGATCATGTGCCTGTTTTCAGGGGTATTGGCCGCACACAATATAATAACGTCGCAGGAGGAGAAGATATCATCCAGCGAGCTTTTGACAAAGCCTTCTTTGCGCGCCTCTTCATCGCTCAGGTGCTTGCTGAAAACGTGAAAACTCACCTTGAATGGGCGTGCTAATCTTATGAATTCCCGGGCAATCTGTCCCAGGCCGATAACACCGACCTTTTTGCGGAGCAGGCTGACATTTTTATCAGGCTCATAATCATCCCAGTTCTCGCCCTGGGCCACCCATTCCCGAAAATACCAGAGATGGCGCAGGCAGGCGAGGCTTGAGCAAAGAGCGTATTCCGCTACCGGCTTGGCCATTACATTAGAGGAATTGCAAATGACAACTTCAGGCTTGAGCGTGAAAATCTCTTCCGGGAGGAAAAAACGCACCATTCCTCCGATATGGGAGATGATTTTCAGCCTGCCGGTCTGCTGCAGAACCTCTCGGTCCCACGAGCGGATTTCCCAACTGGTAAGAATCCCGTCAACACCCTTGAAGTGCCGGACAAACTCATCCTGGGAAAGCTTGTCCCCGTCAACCAGCAATTCGTAATCAGCAAAAGAGCCAAGGCGGTCTGTCATGCAATCCGGCAGTAAATCTTTTTTGAATTTTCCCTGAACCAGAACCAGAACTTTGGGCTTCATCGTCAAATCCTTTCACGATAATAAAGAGTCACTAAAGCAAAATTGTCTGTTTTACGGTCAAGAACAGCGCGAAACCTTCGGCAAGGCAAATCGAGAGACATATAAAAACATATTAATAAATTTCAGAAAAGGAAAATAAATAAAATTTTAGGGTTATCCCCTTGAATGGGGTAGATATAATATCTTGTGTTTCTTAATAAATTAGAGTCTGGCGTTTTTTATTCGGATGTTTGAGAATCACAGATTGCACGGATAAAAGATCTGATTACACGGATGCCCAACAAAACAATCCTTAAGGGAGTGGGTGGGACTGTGAAATTTGTGTTTCATCCGCGTCATCCGCGATTCGGAAATAAAGAGCCAAAGCAATATGTTGCTAGCATGAATTTGCTTTCACTTAAGGAGAATGCGCTTTTTAAATAGTTTTTACAATACACGTTAAAACAATATAGTTTGTGCCCGCCCGGGTTAACTGACTGACTCATAGAACTGAAAACACAATCTGTAGTGGTACACCCCAATGAAGGAGATATCCCTATAAAAATTTTATTCCTGTCCTAGAGGCGAAATCTCAAAGAGAAATGATAAACTTGGTTTTAGCGGCAAAAAAGATTAAACTTAACCCTGGAATTTTCGTGAGAGAAAATAGTCCAAATATCAGATACTGCAATTTTTTTTCTCCAGGCCGGAGAGATCAGCGAAATTTTACTCGTTTTTATAAAAATTTATCAATCAGCAAAGGGGGCTGAGATGAAACTCTGTTTTAATACCATAGCCTGCCGGAATGCGAAAGAGCCTTTGACAGAAATTATCGGTCAGATCAGCGGGATTGGCAGTTACAGTGCGGTGGAGCTGTGGATCCCCAATATCGATGTCATGGATGAACGGAAGGCCCGTGAGCTGGCCTCTTTCTGCGCAGACAGAGGCCTTGACCTGCCGATTGTGACCGGATTGCTCGGGGTGCTGAACCTCCAGATGACCAACCTCGATGAGCAGCTCGAGCTCTGCCGCAAATTGAGCCGCCTGGCGGGATGGCTTGGTGCAAGGCTTGTCCGCTCTTTTGTGGGTTGGGTGGGCGAGGTCTCGAGCCGTAACCCTGATCCGGAATACTACTCTTTCCTGGTGGGCGCTTATAAAAATTATTGTAAGATTTTGGCTGACAGTGGCCTGACTGTAGTACATGAAACCCATCAGGACACCTATGTGGATACGGCGAAAGGAGCCTTGAAGTTCCTGAATGATGTCGGGGAGCCGAACCAGGGATTCATTCTCCAGCTGGGCATTGTCCCCCGCTGGTCAGGAATGGATGGAGTCGAGTTCTATCGGGCTCTGGAGAAACATGTGAAACACATGCACTTTCACCCTTATCCGTGGAGAGAACACGAGGACAACCTCCCGAATTACTTAAAACTGTTGCCGGTTCTCGAGCAGGAGAACCCTGACTTTTACATTTCGGTGGAAAACTGCGAAGGCGAGCCCGCACCATTGGAAGCGGCACGCCATGCTGCCGAGCTGATCCGTAAGCTGTCAGCCGGAGAAAAGGTGGAGCCGCCTGACAGTGCCTGATTTTTTAAGTCTTACAGGGCAGGGGGGAAGGTTATTCGACAGCGGGTCCGCCTTGTTCGACAAAACGAGTCTGTTTATTTGAAAGCCGTAAAATAATATAACAATTTTTTTGACGGTCGTAGAGAAAAGGATTTTCAAGAGGGCCCCTGGGAGCTTAAACCGGATAATCATGTTTTTCGACTTAGCGCGCTCAGTGTTGCGAGACAGTTCTTGTAAAGATCTGGTAATTGAGGGGACAGCCAGGATAACCGGACAGTTGACAAGAATTGCTATCGAGCAGGTAATTAATCGCTCACTAACACCCGGTTTCTTCCCTCTCTTTTAGCTTTGTATAGAGCCTTGTCGGCCTGCGCTATCAATTGCCCGGGTTTGGAATCCTGGCTTGGAACAACGGATGAGACCCCCAGGCTGATAGTGATTACATCGCTGATTTTGGAGTCAGGATGCGCAATTTTCAGTTTTTCTATATCAGTCCGCAGGTACTGAGCTAGTTGCACAGCACCGCTCAGGGTTGTCCCAGGCAGCAGAACCACGAATTCCTCTCCTCCGTATCTGGCAGCCAAATCTCCGGGACGTTTTAAGGATTTTTTGATCGAAGCGGCGATCTTTTTCAGGCATTCATCGCCGGCTTGATGGCCGAGAGAGTCATTATAGTTTTTGAAAAAGTCTATATCGATCATAATTAGCGAAAGAGGTAAGGAACTGCGTATCGCCCGTTTCCATTCCACCTCGATTGTCATGTCGAAAGTGCGCCGGTTGGTGATGCCTGTCAGTCCATCCTGCGAGGAGAGAAGACGCAGTTTATCCTCGAACCGCTTGTGCTTGGTAATATCCTTGGCAATGGCCACAAACTTTTTGGAATCACCCAGATTCATCACCGAGAGGGATAGTTCCAGGGGGAAAGTCGAGCCGTCCTTACGTTTGCCAAATATTTCCCGGCTCGTGCCGACCAGTTTGGATTTTCCGCTTTTCCGGTAAAGATTAAGCTGGTTTTCGATCTCGCTTTGAAAAGGTTCAGGGAATAATTTTTTAAGGTTTTCTCCGATAATTTCAAAAGTTTTGTAACCGAACATGTTTTCGGCGGTTGGGTTGAATGTTTCGATAGTACCATGATTATCGGTAGTAATAATACTATCCAGCACGGCATTGACCACCGCCCGGATATATTCGTCGTTATCACGTAAAATCTTTTCCACCTGCCAGCGAACCTCCATTTCATGCTGCAGCTGAGTTGTGGTTGTGGTTGCCTGCTCAGCCAAAGCCACGGCCTTTTTCCGGCTGTTTGAGAGCATTACCGAGAGGCTGACAAACATAATAATCGTCACCCCGAGAACAGCCAGCACTATCAAACGGATCTCATTGAACGGCCGGTAGGCTTCCGTGTACTCTATCTCAGTCGCTATCCCGAATCCAAACCGCTCATCCCACATCCATGCGCCGACTACCGGTACGCCCCGATAATTCCGGTAGCCTTCCAGGTCAATCCCGGATTTACCGGCAACAGCCTGACTGGCCATGTGGGTCAGAGGCTGCTCGTTGCGCGGGAGTGCGGGCTTGTGTCCCTCGGCCAGGTCACCGCCCGGGTCGCGGATTTCAACTGAAATAACACTTCTCTCATTCTTTTTGAGCAAGCCCAGTTGATATAAAATAATGATGTGCCGGATCTCGGTTATGAGCCGTCCTTTTCTGTCGAACGCGTAGGTTTCACCGGTGTTTCCCAACCGGCTGAACTGGATGATATTAGTGAAATCATGAGTCGGGTCGTCACACAAAATCAGCACGGCGATCACTGAATCTTTCTCGCTCAGCACAGGGACGCCGATTAAGGAAAACAGTTGGTTTTCGGGAAATTTGTCCGTCACTTCCAGCAGGGCGGCATCCGCAAGAACTGGAAGAGTGAAACGGCTGGCGCCCTCAAATACACCTGACAAGAAATCACCTTCGAAAGCCGGGTGTATAGCTAAGCCCACATTGGAATCTCTCATGGAAGCGATAATGATACTGTCCGGCGAAATGATAAAAAAACCCTGAAAGCCCTGGTTCTGAAAGGAGGACTGAAAAAAGGAGCGTATTTGAGCCAGTGCAGAGTCGGCAATGAGAACTTCCCGGCTGCGCGGCAGTTCGAGCTGTCTTTTCACCAGGTTGCGCAACCGCGGCGATGCGGCCCGGATTTTCGCGTAAGTCACGCGCTGGGAGATGTAATTTTGAGCGGCCTCTGAAGTCGAATGAAGAATCGTGCCGAGGGTGCTTTCCAGTTCGCTTCTGATACTTTCCCTGATTTTTCCTAGCATCAACCAGGTCATCAGCACAATAATCAGAATAGCCGAAGAGAGCAAAACCTTATCAAACTTGCCTCCCCGCAACTTGAAATCGAATAATCGCCGGCTGGCCAGGGAGTCAGCGCTCTTCTGGCCCAAGTCGGATCTGACAATCATTTTTTCATTGTCTTCCGCCATTTAACACTCCAAGCGAACTAAGGATACCTTTTTGTCTCCTGATATCCCCGGATTATTGACAGAATACAGGGGCCCTGCCTTTATTGCAAAGAGCGCACGACAGCGAATGGCCCGCCCCCAAGCTCTCGAAAGCCCGCCAATAAAGGCTGTAAAATGTTCGACAGCCTTTTAACTGACTGAAAAAATTTACTAAAATTTAAGAACTATTCCGGCCTAATTCTATCATAAATTTTATATGATATGACTTTTGAAGCTATTTTATTTTCAGCACGTATTCCAGGCTGGAATCCGGCTGGTCAGTGTAACTGGAAAGCACTGCCACAGCAGTGGAGGTCGAGCCGATCCCATCTATATTATAATTATAGAAAGGCAGAAAGGGAAAGCGGAAGCTCGTTTTTCCATCCGGCACCTCCAAACGCCAGAACTGACTCTCCAGGCTTGGACCGACCTGTTCTTCCAGGAGCTCGATCCGGTTTGAGGATAAAACTGTTTTTTCGCCGCTTCTGGTGGTGATATTTTGCCCTGCTTTGATCTGCACTTGCAGGTTGCATTCATAACGGTTGGGCCAGAGAATAGGCGGTGTGGTTTCGATAAAATCGCTTTTGATTCTCAGGGTCTGGTTGTCGATAATAGAAACTTTCATCCGGGCGCGGAATTTTTGGAAGCGGAGTTCGAGCTGCAAAGAGTCGCCTGAGGTGGTAATGCGGCTCTCCTGGGGCCAGAAATCCAGTGCTCCGTGGCTTGGCTCCATCAGCAAAGTGGCGATTTGCGGTTGACGTTTGGTGTTTCCTCCCCCAAGCAGCAGTCCCACCTTTTCGTGCCACACTTCCAGATAGGTGTACCGGTCAAGAAAGAAACGGTTTCCCTCCCAGGGGGGACTGATTATCCCTGAGACACAAACCACCCAGCTTCCCCGGCGCATGAGCAGGGCGCCGCTCATCAGACGGGCCTCATAGCTTTCGAGTTCCTGGGGAACAGTGGACTCCTCGGCGCTGCGGTTTGCTGAGTATTTAAGGTCGTCTAGAATACGGCTGAGGCTTAAAAAGGACAGATTATGGCCAGACTCTCCTTTTTCCAGCTTTTCAAGCAGTTTGCTGGTCATCAGACGGTTAAAGCGCCGGCCGTCCGGAAAATGGCTTAAGGCCATGAGTCCCCAATCGGCGCTGATTCCCGGGCTGTATCGGTTGCGTTCATCGATTACCGAGACCAGGGATCCATCAGGGTAGGTAAACCCGAGAGTAAAGTTTTTGGCCCGGCGCATGGCCTCCAGCGCCTCAGGATCACCGGTAAGCGCGTAATAAATACCGACTCCGTGCATTGTAACCCGGTTGTAAGAATTAACCGGCCCGTGATGTTCCGCCCAGTAACCGTCCGGATTCTGTGTGCGCAGAATGTTTTTGAACTCCTCCCGGGCCAGCTTAACCCATTCGGGATGTTTCAACACCTGCCCGGCGCGCAGCAAGGTGACCATATAAAGAGAGTAATGGTTGGGGCTGACCCCCAGCTCCACTGCGGTATACCCTCTTTTCCCCCGGCTCTTTTCTACATATTCCACATAGTACCTGACCCAGTGCTCGATTCTTGAGGCCCAGGCGGTTCTTTGCTCTTCAGTGAGAGAATCTTTCACTAGATCCAGGGTTTCAAGCCAGGCGCAAAGCGGCCAGTTATTCAGCGGCCAGATAGTCTGGGATTCATACTTCACGAGAAGATCGCCGCAGGCTTTGGCGGAATTGAGCAGGCGGGAGTCACCGAAGAACGGGTTGAGCGGGTGTCTGGTCTTATAAAGGTAAGCTACAGGCTGGATAGCCATTTGTTCATACTGGTCGAGCCTGGCTGAAGGTTGGTTCCGGTTTTGACCGGAGGAGTTATAACGTCCGTCTTCGCTCTGGTACTCTATGGCCCTTCGCACACCCTCGACCAAAATTTTCATGTAAAGGTCGCTCAGAGGGGGTTCGCCGCCGGCAGCGGGCAGAGATCTGCAAAGTGCGATAAACAAAACGAAAAATACCGGAAGGTTTTTCGGCAAGGGGAAGAGCTTGCTCCAATCAATCAGGCGGAGAGCCCTCCAGGAGAGGCTCTTTTGGTTGCCGATGAGCCTGTTGATGCCAGGACTTGGCCTATGAGACCGGACTATTTCTGCGGAAAAGAAGACGCCTGCATTGTTATGCATGGACTACCCCCCGTTTGCAAAAGAACGGTTAGAGAGGATTTTTTAGCAGCTTATCAAGGAGCATAAGCAGCCGTTTTTTACGCCAAAACTTCACTCTCGATCAGCCTGAATAATATCAGCGAGATTTCCACAACACTTTAAGGTTTAATTGGATCTGGAAAGCTGATCCCGTATCTCGGAGGCCCGGCCCATCTTACGCCAGGTGTTTTCTTCTATTTAATCGAAAGGAATTCCTCGAAGCTCTGCTTCGGGGTAGCATGTCGCTGATTACAGGCGTAGGGGCACGGCTTACCATGCCCACCGCGGGTGGGGATGAAAGTGGGGCACCAAATTCATAAATCGAATTCCGAACAGATACCTCGCGGCTTGCCGCGGGGTAGTTCGTTCGTTGTTCTGTAAAATCAGCTAACGGTGCCTGATACACTTTTTACGACAATCATAGAGTGTTCAAAGGGCATTATACTTATGGAATCTCCCCTGACCTCCCCCCTTTAGGAAAGGGGTGAAATAAGCCTCCCCCTTTGGCAAAGGAGGACCCCAGGGGGATTTAATAATTTATTCCCGGTTTTAAAAAAGGCTCTATTTCTGTAGTCAAATTAGTATAAAATGTAAAAAAATTAAGCGTGGTAAATCATTCATGTTTTTTAGATTCTTACAAATTCACTCTAAGAGAATATCTCTTACATTTTTAACCACAAAGACACTAAGACACAAAGGGCTTATAAAACTATTCGTTTGATACCATTTTTGATAACCGGGACATTGAAATTGATCAACAAACCCAGTCGGTATCCTGTAAGTTTTAAATATGTCAGGATTTGAGCGCGGTGTAAGGGCAGAAGTCTT
>DATKXY010000031.1:0-6671 GCA_035528795.1 archaeon
TCTTTAAGAAATTCGAGAACATCCTGACGACGGAAACGTTTATGCCCACCAGGAGTAGTGGCAAACTTTATCTGTTTCCGGAAGCACCATGATCTTACAGTATCTGGCGATACGCCACATAGTTCTGCCAGCTCTCTTGGAGTCAGTAAATCTTTCATCGCTGTGTCCCTTAATTAAGTACAAAAGTGGAGTTAAACTGAACGCTGAAAAAAATTTGTCAATCGGAATTATCTGTTACCAATTCTTACAAAAATATTCAATAATTACCTCTTCCGGCCAAACTTATAAATAGATGCAAAAAAAAGTATGTTGTTTTAAAATAAAATTTATTTCAAATTTTTACCAATAAATTTTCACGCTTTTATCGTTTTGCTCAAAATATTACGATTTTCGATTCAGGTAATAAAAAATTCTTCCTGTCACACTGATACCTTTCAATGAACCCTCTGCTTCTTGAGAGCTAGCCGTAATTTCTATACTCCAGAGCAGAGATCCTTACCTGGGGTATCATCACACAGCGTCTTTTCATCCCCTAAAGGCTCTGGTACAAAAAGGCAAATTTAATTCAGGCGGCTGTTGAAAGGCACTCCCTTGAGCTATAAACCCTCAGCCCAAGGCCTGGCCTCAGCCAAAGTGAGTATCGCCCCCTGCTTGCGTAATATATGCTGCATCTCTGAAACAGGTACCTCATCTACCTGGCAGTTATACTTGGAGCAAAGAGCCGCGGCGACTCCGGCAGCCTGGCCCATGATTATGAGCACCGGCTCCATGCGCAGGGTGCCGTACCCCACATGGCTTGCCGAAACACACGCCGAGACCAGGAGATTCCTGGTCCAGGCCGGAAGCATAACCGCATAGGGGATCTGGTAAGACCGGGAGGGCATGATAAAGAAACCCTCAGCCCAGGGATAGGAGTAATTCCAGGAACCTGTGGCATGCGAGTCCATCGGGTAGCTGCCCATGCCGATAGTATCTTCTTTTAGGGTATCGAGAGTGGCATCGCTTTGGGTGAAAGTATAAGGGGCGTTAAGCCTTCTGGCTTCCCGGACGTAGATCTGGAAAGGCAGGTGACGGTTGTCTGTGAACTCATCGGCTGCCGGATTGAATTTCCCAAACCGGTCTCTCAAGCTTTCCGGGATCCCCGGATCGGTTCTCAGGAATTTCAGCAGCCCCAGGATATGCTCGAGGTGCATCTTCTCGATCCGGGCGCGCTCCTCGTATGTTGCCTCTGGATAGTCCTGGCTTCCACCGATAAGATCCGTGGACAACCAGCAGTAGCCCCAATTGTTGATATCGTATTTGCGGTTGGGCAGGGGGCTGAAAATCATGAAGTCCCCGGGCGAGACCTCTCTTTTGGCCTGGATATATTGATAGAGGACTTTATATCTCGATGGGTCGTAGTTTTCCGGCTCAGGTAAAGGCGCTGTATTCTGGAGGCTGTCTGTCAGGCAGAGCCTGAAATTATAGGCCTGTATCAGGCTGTCCCCCCGGCCGGTGCTGCCGGGCAGGGGCATGCAGGTTTCAGGATCCTGATAAATGTGGCCGGCCAGACTTTCTCCGTAAACCTCGCGCCCTTCCCTTCCCAGGCTGAAAGGCGCGCCGGCCGTGGCGAAAAGATCCCCAGTGTAGGTGCCGTCAATAAAAATCTTTGCCGAGATTGAATCGATCTCGGCGCTGTGGCGATGGCGGATATAGAGTTTGATGACCTTGTTCAGCTCCAAGGCGCAGTCATCAAAAAGCCAGCCCCGGTAAAGAGCGATCTCCTCTTTTTCCACCAGCCGGTCGAATATCTCCTCGGCCACGTGGGGCTCGAAGCACAAGCCCTGGCTCGACTGCCCGAACTGGCTTGATTCCGGACCGTAGCTGTTCCTGTAATGCAGGGCGATAGAATGGAATATCTCGCGGGCCAGCCCGCCGATAAGGTCGGGATTTCCGGAATCGGTGCTGCCCAGCCCGGAGGCCATCATCCCGCCCAGGTGGTCCTGCTCAGCGATCAGGCATACCCTGGCGCCGGCTCTGGCTGCGGCTGCGGCTGCCGCTATGCCGGATGGGGTTTCTCCCAGGACCACCACATCATAAGGAATCGGTCCCTGATGCCATATGTTGCAGCCGGGCCCGATCAGCAATAACGGCGCAATTATCAGCCATGCAAGCCTTTTCATCTGTACCTCCGTCCGGACGGGGTGAGATGTCGGTAACTCCGGGCTTTAAAACTTCTTTGTCCGATCCACAGCCCGGGCCAACTTTCAGGACGCTATCTTTTTCGGTATTGCAATCCGTTTATCCGACAGGTCTCAAACCACTATCCGCTTGCGCAGCATACGTACCACCAGGGGCCAGAGGAGGGCGCACCAGGCAAGGCAGACCGCCAAATGTAACAGGAGCGCAGGATTGAGACGGCCCATACAGCAGGCTCGAATCAGGGCCACCAGATGGGTCAGGGGCAGGGCGAGGCAAGCGGCCTTAAAAAGATCCGGGAGCTGATCCAAAGGAAACATTGTGCCGCTGAAAAAAAACATCGGGGTAATCAAGCCTGTTATATAGAAGTTAAAATTATTCATCTCCCGCACACGGCTCGTTACCAGAATACCCAAGAGCGCGAAAATCATTCCATCCAGGAATCCCAATGGGACCACCAGGAGCGACCACCACGAGCTGACAAGCCCGAAACAGCCTACTACCAGGAGAACGCCCAAGGCGAACATCGAAGCCTTTGAGGAGACCCAGAGAACCTCCCCCAGCACCATTTCGACAAAAGAGACCGGACTGGCCAGAATCGCCTCGTAGATTTTCTCGTATTCCATGCGCACAAAAGTGCCGTAAGTGGTCTCAAAGCTCGCCGACCACATGGCCGTGGCGGCGATCATGCCCGGAGCGAGAAAGGTGGTGTAGGAAACCTCCCCGATTTTCCCGATATAAGCCGCCAGGCCGATGCCTAAAGCGAGAATGAACATCAGCGGCTCCAGAAACGGCGGCAGCATGTTGGCCAGGAAAAACTTGAAATAAACCCGCTGGTGCCGGCGCCACACGGCATAAACTCTCCAGGCCCAATGGCAGGGCTGTGGAAGTTCAAACATGCCTTTATTCATCGAGAATCCTGCCGGTTAGTTTAAGAAACAAATCCTCGAGGTTTGCCAGGCGCAAAAGCCGCCCTCTTTTTTCAGGACGAAATCCCACGCCCGAAAAAGCTCCCTCGTTACTGGCCATGAAAAACACCTGGTCCCCGTAGCATTCAAAATCGAGCCCCGTGCTCTGCCAGCCTTCCGCCAGGTCGCTCCTGTCCACCTCGAGCACCAGCCGCGGCAGATGTTTCCTGATCAACGCCTGAGGGGTTCCCTGCACCAGAATTTTTCCTTTGTGCATTATCGCCAGGCGGTCGCAGAGCCTTTCTGCCTCATCCATATAGTGGGTGGTAAGGACCAATGTCACCCCGCTTGCAGTGAGCTGGCGCAGCACGGCCCAGATCTGATGGCGGGCCTGTGGATCCAGTCCGGTTGTCGGCTCATCGAGAATAACCAGCCGCGGCTCCTGCACAAGCGAGCGCACAAGAGTGAGCCTGCGTTTCATCCCTCCGGAGAGCTGCTTGATCCCGCAGTGCGCTTTATCAGTCAGGCCCATGAAGGCAAGAAGCTCATCCATCCGGGTTTCGAGCGTGCGGCCCCTGAGACCGTAGTAACCGCCGTAGACCTCGAGATTCTCCCGCACTGTGAGCTCGAGATCGAGATTATCCGCCTGGGGCACCACTCCGATCACCTTGCGCACCCGCACTCCATCCGCCGCAGGGTCCTGGCCGAGAACCTCGAGCTCACCCGAGGTGCGCGGGCTGAAATCATAGAGCATGCGCATGATCGAGGTTTTCCCGGCCCCGTTCGGCCCTAAAATCCCAAAACACTCCCCCTTGTAAACCTCGAAATCGACCCCATCCACTGCCGTGACTGAGCCGAAACATTTCCTCAAGCTCCGGGCGCGAATAACAGGATATCCATTCATCTTAAAAATCAGCAATTCCTCTTGATTGTTAACTTTTCCGAATAATATAATAATCACCGGCGGCAAACGGTGCCTGGTCCTTTTTCAATCCGGCAAGCCCGTTATCACCATTCAGGGCTTAATCCTGACCAAGGCCACCCACTTCCCGGAACCGGGGCAGCCCAGGGGCACCCCGCCCGAAGCTTTAAGTTCAAAAGCCGGATACCAGGAGAGATAGTCGGCGTCGAACCACTCCACCTGGAATGTCGATCCTGGCGGAGCTGCGCGAGGATCGAGCATTACGCCCCCGCCATCGGGGAAATAAACCGCCCAGGCAAGCCCCTCACGCTCAAGACAATAGGCCTCGTTCTCCGAGCGATCGTTGAGCAGGCGGTCTTGAGGGCGGCTGGCGAAAATATCGAAACGTCCGAACACCTCGCGAAGACCCCGGATAGCGCGCCGGGCGTTGTGGTCGATACCGATACCATGCCCCCGGTCAGTAGGGCGGTGGAAACGGGTGCTCGCGCACCCCGCCCAGACATTGCCATAGAAACGGTCCACTGCCAGACGAGGGTCACAGCGGTTGTCGCGCCTGGCGTAAACCTTGGTGTTGTTAATCGGCCGGGGGTTCCCGGAAATCCGCTCGCGCACGTAAGCCAGGGCGTCCTGGTGGCGCTGGCCTTCCTGCCAGTTGTTCTGGCTGATATCGATAAAATCGTAGATCTCCGGATGGTCTATGGTATTCAGGTGCCAGGGATGCCTGAGATCCCAGGGGTCCCACATTTCGGTGGCATAGACCCGGCGGCCGGCTTCGGCGGCTTTCTTCTTTATATATCCGGCCCAGTACGCACCCCAGCGGGGGTCCGCGCTGGTCTCGTTGTCCATGGCATAAAGAACATTGTCATACCTCAAGGTATAAGAGAGAAACTTGTCCACAAAGCGTTCCTGATACCTCAGCACTACCCTGTTGTTCATATAGTCAGGCAAGGTACGGAAAAAGGGGTTGTCGGCCCGGGTAGGATGGCTTTCGTTTACAGGGGGAAGACCGCTTTCAGCGGCGCTGTAGTTGATATTGTTCGCCGGATTGAACGGGTTGTAGCGGGTCCAGTTTTCCCCGTAATAACTGAAAGTGGCCCAGATCTCGACCTGCACCACCACGCTGCGGCGGGAGGCGGCCTCAAGGAGCCGGACGAAACGGTCCCAGTACTCATCGTTAAAGCGGTTAAGGTCGTACTTTTCGCCCGCTTTGGCGAACGGCCAGGGGCGGGTCGGGCTCGAGGACATCGTGTTGCGGATCACATTACCCCCGCAGGCAACGAGAGTATCGAGCTGCTCTTCGAAACCCTCGTACTGGAAAAGGTCGTCATCGATCGAGCCTCCCAGGAGCAGGGTGGGCTTGCCCCGGAACTCCCAATAGTAAGGATTCTCCGGCCAGGGCCGGATGCCTTGGGCAAGGGAGAATGAAACCGGTAGAAACACCGCCGCTGTTAAAATCAAAGATAACCGACTGCTGAATCTTTTTCGCATGGCTGTTTACCCCTCCTGTTCGGTAATTGACAGGGACTGCCGCCGGCTGCCGACTAATGAATTTTCCCCTGGGCCGCAACCGGCCAGATCTCTTCCACCTCGCCGGCCCGCACTCCGTAAAGCACGTGGTGCATGTTCACTGTGGTGCAGGCATGGTTCGGAATCACATCCACCAGGTCGCCCGCCCGGGGAGCGAAAGAGCTCTCCCCGAGGCGCAGGAAGCCATGCTCTTCGTTCATTTTCTCGCAAAAAACCTCCGGGCACTGCGCCAGGCGGCCGAATCCTTCTCCCTGCACCCTCTGCGCATCGGAGAAAGTCTTGCTGCCGCCGTCCAGAATGGCCCTTCCGGGAACTGAGGTGCTTACCACCCGGCAGCGCACTTTCAGGGCGCAGTCTTCCCAGGTGCACACACCCAGGTCCGCCATGGTGCAGTCATTGAAAATGTAAGTGCCCGGGCGGATCTCGGTCTGCCCATCCAGGAGATGGGAATAAAAGGCTGTGGGTGTACTGCCGCCTGAGACTACCTCCAAGGGAACAGCGGCCTTGCGGAAAGCCGAGATTGCCGGAGAGAGCTTTTCATTGAGCCGGACCATCTCATTTTCATTCGCCCGCTTGATCTGTCCCGGATAGAACATCATCCCGCGCACCGGGATACCTGTGCCGGCTATTGCTTCGAGTTTTTCCGCCAGGTTCTCATCCAGAGTCAGCCCGGTACGGTTGAGGCCTAGATTCACCTCGATTAACAGCGAGATACTTTTTGCCGCTTCCCCCAAGGCGTGGGCCAGGGCGCGGGCGTGCTCCAGGCTGTCCGTGGCCACTGTCACCCTGGCCCGGGAGGCCAGCACTTTCAGCCTGCGCCACTTGTGTTCGCCCCATACCGGATAAGCCAGCAGGATATCATCCAGGCCGGCTGCGGCCATAACCTCCGCTTCCGTGACCTTGGCCGAGGTGATTCCCACAGCCCCTGACCGGAGCTGGCGAAAGGCCAGCTCCGGCGTCTTGTGGGTTTTGATATGCGGGCGGAGAGCGAGCCCGTGACTCCTGGCGTAGTCGGCCATACGGGCAAGATTTCTTTCCATTACCTCCAGATCGATCCAGAGGGCCGGGGTGTCAAGCTCATCCAGGTGCATTTTTCTCCTTTTCATTGTTAAATTTAAAATTCACTCCGGGGCAGC
>DATKXY010000032.1:0-14194 GCA_035528795.1 archaeon
CAGATAGATAATCCTCCACTACCATGCGCTTGAATACATTGCTGAATCTTCGCCTGGTTGCCATCGAGAACCTCCTTTTCAGTCCCTATGGCAATGTACTTATTTTCTTTAGCCTTTGTCCAGATTTAGGGGTTCATTCCAAAGGCAATGAATTTAAGTATACAAGCGGATTATTCACGGTCAAGCATAAACCGCAGACCGGGCCGGCCAATATAACTGTAACTTTATCCGGTCTTCCGGGTATTATGATGGATATCAAAAGTCTTAGGGACAAAAACCTTGACAGAAAGAAACAGCGGGCTTTAGTTAGTACTTCGTTTTCTCCCACTCCTGCGGATAAATGCATCCACGGGAGGGGAGCGTTTTTTTCCTGAAAACTGATTTTGAAAGTTCGCCTGGTCAGACTGATGAAAATAGTCCAAACATCTATACGCAGACCGGTTACAGTGACCATGCTCATGGTGACCCTGGTGCTTTTCGGGGCCGTGGCCTACAACCGTCTGCCGATAAACCTGCTGCCTGATATCTCATACCCGACTCTCACCGTGCGCACCGAATTCCAGGGCGCGGCCCCTGAGGAGATGGAGAACCTGGTTTCCAGACCTATCGAGGAGGCGGTAAGCGTGGTGAACGACGTGCTCAGGGTCTCGAGCCGCTCGCGCGCCGGGATAAGCGAGGTCACGGTCGAGTTCGAGTGGGGCACCCAGATGGATTTCGCCTCGCTGGATGTGCGCGAGAAACTGGATCGCGTGCGCCTGCCCCAGGAGGTGCAGAAACCGATCATCCTGCGGTATGACCCCTCGCTTGAGCCGATCATGCGTCTGGGCCTTACGAGCAAGGAAATAGACCTGATCTCCTTGCGCACCCTGGCCGAGGAGCGGATTAAACCCAAGCTCGAGACAGTGGATGGGGTGGCGGCAATCGAGGTCTCAGGCGGGCTCGAGGAAGAGATCCATGTGGCTTTAAGCGAGCGCAAGCTCGCAGCCCTCGGGCTATCGGTCGAGCAGGTGGCGGGCCGGGTGGCGGCAGAAAATATCAATCTCACCGGCGGCACGCTCACAGACGGCGAAGCGGATTACCTGGTGCGCACCATAAACCAGTACAAGCGCCCTGATGAGATAGCGGACATTATCCTCGAGCGCCGGGGTGGGGCCATGATCAGGCTTTCGGATGTGGCTGATGTTCGCCGCGGTTTTAAGGACCGCACCATAATTACCGAGGTCAACGGGAGCGAGAATGTCGAGCTCGCGGTTCAAAAAGAGGCCGATGCTAACACTGTGATCGTGGCCCGCCGGGTGCACGCGCGGCTCGAGGAAGTCCGTGCCGAATACGGAGGAGCAGCGGGCGCGATCAACCTCTCGGTGATCACAGACCAATCGCGGTTTATCGACCAGTCGATTAACGAAGTGCTTAAAACCGCCATTATTGGCGGTATCCTGGCGGTGATCATTCTTTTCGTGTTCCTTCAGCGTGTCTCCTCAACGCTTATCATTTCACTCGCTATTCCAATCTGTGTGGTAGCCACTTTTTTCTTCATGTTTATCTCAGGTGTTTCCCTGAATATCATGTCCCTTGGCGGGCTGGCCCTTGGTGTGGGCATGCTGGTGGACAACTCGATAGTGGTGCTTGAATCTATCGACCGCTATCTGAAACAGGGTTCCAGCCCTCTCGAAGCAGCGGATAAGGGAGCCTCCCTGGTTGGCAAGGCGGTAACAGCTTCCACCCTGACTACAATCTGTGTCTTTCTGCCGATCATCTTTGTTACCGGTGTGGCCGGCCAGCTTTTCACTGACCAGTCCCTGACCGTGACTTACAGCCTGCTTGTTTCCCTGCTTGTCGCCCTGACACTGATCCCGATGATGAGTTCAGGATTCAAGGGCGGGAAAGCGTTCGGCAGCCGGGACGACCGGAGCGTCGGCGGGACACGGACAGTCGAGCAGCCAGCGCCTGAACCAGGCAGCCGGGATTTACGCAGGATTCCCGCGTGGCTTTTCTGGCCTTATAATGCCCTAATTTTTATCCTGCGTATCTTTTTTTATTATCTGCCGCTTGTTCTCCTCTGGATTGTCAAGTTTCTGGGCCTTGCTCTAGGCCGGGGAGTAGGGTTCCTGATCAGCCCGTTTCTGAAATTGCACCGGGTGCTTTACACTAGGCTCGAGGAGAGCTATGGGCGGCTGCTCCCCTGGGTCTTGAAAAATCGTGCGGTTACCCTGTTTTCAGCCCTGGCCTTGTTCGGCTCCTCAATGCTTATCTATCCCAGGCTGGGTATGGAGCTGATCCCGGAAATGAGCCAGGGGGAGGTATTAGTGGGCCTTAAAATGCCGGTCGGCACTCCGGTGGAACGCACCAGTGAGATACTGGCCAGAATGGAGCGGACAGCCTCTTCTGAGCCGGAGGTGGAGCTTGTCTATGCCATGGCCGGAGTAAGCAGCATGAGCGGGGGAAGCCTCAAGGAGGAGCGGGAAGATATCGGCCAGATGACCCTTTTACTCAAACGGGGACTGACCCGCAGTGATGAGGATGCCCTGATCGGGCGCCTCCGTACGCGCTTTGATCTTATTCCGGGTACCAGTGTCAAGTTTGGCCGCCCGGTTCTTTACAGTTACAAAGCCCCGATCGAGATTGAGATCAGGGGTTACAACCTGGGTACACTGGCCAGCCTGAGCGATCGGGTGAGCAGCAGCCTGCGCGGATTGGCAGGCCTGACGGATATTAAAAGCTCGATGGAGGGAGGGAACCCGGAGATCCGGATCCTTTTCAAACGGGACCGTCTGGCGGCAATGAACCTGACCCTGAATGAAGTAGCAGGAGCCATCCGGGATAAGGTTCTGGGCGATGTGCCTACAGAGCTTCACCGGATGGGCCGCCAGGTGGATATCCGCGTGAGGGTGGATGAAAACGACCGGAACCGGCTGGATGACATCCGCAAGCTTACAGTGGCAAACATAGGCGGCCGGCCGATCACCCTGGATGCTGTGGCCGATCTCATAGTAGAGCAGGGGCCGAGCGAGATCCGCAGGATTGACCAGGAGCGGGTGGCGGTGGTCTCTGCCGGGCTTGTCGGGATGGACCTGGGCAAGGCGGTAGGCAGAATCGAGCAGACCATGTCCGGTATTATAGTGCCGCCCGAAATAACGATCTCATTCGGCGGGCAAAGCCTCGAGATGCAGCGCTCGATGGACAGCATGCTCTTTGCTATCGCCCTGGCGATCTTCCTGGTTTACCTCGTGATGGCGAGTCAGTTCGAATCCCTGCTCCATCCGTTCGTGATTCTTTTCACTATTCCATTCGGCCTGGTGGGAGTGGTGTGGTCGCTGTATTTAACGAGCGGTGTAATAAGTGTGGTGGCGCTGATCGGGGTGGTGATGCTCTCAGGAATCGTGGTCAACAACGCGATTGTCCTGCTTGACTATGTGAATGTGCTGCGCCGGGAGGGACTGACCAAGCACGAGGCCTTGATCCAGGCCGGCCAGGCCCGCCTGCGCCCGATCCTGATGACTACGGCGACTACGATCCTGGGCCTCCTTCCAATGGCTATCGGGTTCGGCGAGGGCAGCGAGGTGCGCGCCCCCATGGCAGTGGTGGTGATCGGCGGGCTGATGGTCGGTACCTTCCTGACCCTGGTTCTCCTGCCCACTGTCTATAGCATCCTCGACTGGCGGAAATAACAAATCTGCCGTTTCATGCCGACCTGCTGGTGACTTTCCGACCAATAATTGAAATCACAAGCTCAATCCAAGTATGTGCTCCTCGTTTCAGGCAAGTCTCCCGGGTAATTCATAAACTCCACATAGTCTCTCTCTGCCACAACGAAGCATGAAGATCGAGAAGACACCCCCCGCCCTCTGAGGGGCCGGAGAACAGGCAGACTTTTACTCTAAGGCAAAGATTATCATAGTCCGGCTTAACGCTTAATCCAGCCTTCTTGACCAAATTGTGCTTTTGCACGCATAAATAATTTGCCCCAGCGCCCTATAATTCTTAAATTGGCAGAATAAAAAAACCAAACCACCCTGTAAACTAAGCTCAACCCTGGAGGCATAATTGGGCGCTGGATTTATGGAACACCTCAGCAGCGCGCTCGAGTACCTGGGCAACCTGGTCTGGGGCCCGCCGATGCTGATTCTGCTGGTGGGCACCGGGATTTATCTGACCCTTATCCTGCGGGGGCTGCAGTTCACCACTCTCCTGCCCTCTCTTCACCTGGCCCTGATCAAGCGGCGGGACAAAGGCTCAGAGGGGGATATCAGCCATTTCCAGGCCCTGATGACAGCCCTGGCAGCCACTGTGGGCACCGGAAATATCGCCGGGGTGGCAACGGCCATTGCCGCTGGCGGTCCCGGAGCGCTTTTCTGGATGTGGATCACCGGGCTTTTCGGCATGGCCACCAAGTATTCTGAGGCAATGCTCGCTGTCAAATACCGCACGACCGACAAAAAGGGCATGATGTGCGGCGGCCCGATGTATTATTTGAGCCAGGGTCTGGGCTGGAAATGGCTCGGGGTCCTCTTCGCCCTGTTCGCCTCTGTGGCCGCTTTCGGCATCGGCAATATGGTGCAGTCGAACAGTGTCTGCGAGGCCTGCCATGGCACTTTCGGCATGCCCCACTGGGTTACTGGAATTATAATGACCGTGGCCACAGGGATTGTGCTGGTCGGGGGAATCAAGTCGATCGGCAGGGTGACAAGCCTGCTCGTGCCGGTGATGATCGTGTTCTATATCGCCAGTGCGCTTTGGGTGATTTTCACCAGAATGGATTACCTGCCGGAAGTTTTCAAAATGATATTTGTTCAGGCCTTCACTCCCACTGCCGCAGGCGGGGGGTTCGCTGGGGCCACTGTAATGCTCACTATCCGCATGGGAGTGGCCCGCGGTGTTTTTTCCAATGAATCCGGCCTGGGGAGCTCGGCTATCGCCGCAGCCGCAGCCCAGACCAGGCACCCCGTGCGCCAGGCCATGGTTTCCATGACCCAGACCTTTATCGATACCATCGTGGTCTGCACTCTGACCGGGCTGACAATCATCTTGACCGGAAGCTGGACCAGCGGTCTTAACGGGGCCAAACTAACCGCTCTGGCGTTCGACAGCCAGCTCCCCGGGGGGTTAGGCGGAATTATTGTCGCGGTGGGCCTGGTGCTATTTGCCTATTCGACAATCCTCGGCTGGTCCTATTACGGGGAGAAATCCCTTGAGTTTCTGCTCGGCGAGCGTGCTGTTCTGCCCTACAGGCTTATTTTCACTCTGATGGTGTTTGTCGGTGCGCTCTCCAGGCTGAACATAGTCTGGCTCGTTTCCGATGTGATGAACGGGCTGATGGCCCTGCCTAATCTGGTAGGATTGCTGCTCTTGAGTCCGGTGCTGTTGCGGGTGACAAAAAGCTATTTCATAGCAAAGAGATCTGGAGCGGCTTTTTGATAGCTTTGACCAGAAGGTTTCTTCCTGATTCCCTGCGGTCTGTAAGGATCATTCCGCAGGTGGTTTCGATAAGGGAGGTAATCTCCTCTTCGCTGTATCGGTGTACTGCGGACTCGAGACTGCGGAGATAACAGCCTTTTTCCAGTTTGCGCCACCTCCGGTACCAGGGGAGCGCCAGGCGAAAGGTGACAATCAGTTTCCGCCTGCAGAAAGCGGCCAGACGGGGCAGGAGCTCTCCGACCAGCTCCGGCGGGTAAAAGGTGAGAATGCCGCTGTCAATAACCAGGTCGAACTCCTCCTCCGGGGGGAAAGGCTCCAGCCACTTGTAAATGATATTGGGAAAGGGATTAAGTCGCTCAGCCAGGCGGGCAGTGTTTTCGGTAGGCGCGGCAGATATGATATCGACATCCCGGTCAGCCAGGCGCCTAGCAAGGATGCCGGTGCCGTTCTCTAATACGAGAATCCGGGATTCAGAGAGATCCCGCTCGGGATCCAGAAGCTCAATCACCTGTCCGGCGTAATTCTGGCATAAGAGTTGAAAAGTGTGCGCCTCGGATTTCTCCTTTGCGGATCGGGCTTCCAGCAGGGGCTCGATAATTTTTTCCAGGCTTTCGCCTAGCAGACTTGAACGCTCAGCCAGCTCTTTTCCCATCTCCGGTTTGTTTTTTTCCTCTCCTGCTATTTTTCCCACCCAGAAAAAGCCTATCGTTTTGGTAAATACCAGTCTTCGAAACCGCAATTTGACAAATATACTGTTTGAATGAACTACCCAGCGGCAAGCCGCGAGGTATCTGTCCGGAATTCGGGTTATGAATTTGATGCCACACTTTCACCCCCCACCTCGTAAAGGGCACGGCATGCCGTGCCCCTATGCCTGATATCAGCAGCAGGCTAGCCCGAAACAGAGCTTTGCAGAATTCTTTTCGATTAAAGGTCTCGGCGTCCGGACGTCTAGACCCAGGGCAGGTGAAAAAGCTCTGCATCCCGGGTAATTGTCCGGCAGCGGCGTACGACTGTTTTCTATTTTCCCTCAGCCGGGGGATTTTCCTTGCAGGCAGCAAGCGCCCGCTGGATCTCGGCGATCAGCTTTTTGTTAGCTGTGTTCGAGGCTATTTTGGCCGCTTTTTGGCAATGCGTGCGCGCCTGTTCAAGGTGATAGGCATGGAGAGCGATATGCGCGCGGAACAGCTCGGCAACTGCCTGGTGTTCGAGCATGCCGTTTTCAACAGCCAGGGCTTCACCCTCTTCCAGGGCGCGATAGGCGGATTTTTCATCTCCGAGATGGGCCATGATCGCCCCCCGGTAAAGGATATTTTGCACGGTTATCAGCAGGTTGCCAATTTCAAGGGCCAGGGAGAGACTTTCATTAAAATAGCGGTTGGCCATCTCGTACTGCTTGAGATTGTAATAGTAGACTCCGATTGTGCTCAACAGAGTCGAAACATAGGAGTAGTCCTGGTCCTCCCGGGCGAGCTCCAGGGCCCGCAAATAGAATTCCAGAGCCTTGCCGATCTCTTTTATTTCATAGTGCGCATTGCCCAGGTTTGCCAGCCAGATACCCTGGTTGCGGAGATTACTGGTTATTTGGGCTAGGCTCAAGGCCTGATTGTAGTAGTCGATTGCGGTTTCGTATTCCTCCATGCTAAAATAGACCGAACCGATATAACCCAGCCAGTTTCCGGTTTGCTGAAGGTCGCCGGAGTTTCGTAAAGCCTCCAGCGCCTGGTGGAAAAGCTCGAGAGCTTCCTCGATCCTGTCCTGCTCGTATCTAATGCGGCCCAGGTTGCTGAGTGCAGTGACCGCTGCCGTTTCATCCCGTCTTTCGAGAGCTGTCCCGAGAGCTTCGCTGTACAATTTGTCCGCTTTCTCGAAATCTTCCGACTGCTGGCGGATATATCCCAGGTTAAGCAGGATTTCCAGCCTCCGGTCAGTAGCCTCTTCATTCCGGCTTAAGGCGAGGGCCTGTTCGAATAGTTCCTCAGCCCGTGAAAAGTCTTCCCTCCGCAGATGTACATTTCCGATGGCGATAAGACATCTGGCGCTGAGGCTCTCATCGACACTGTCCTGCGCGGCCTGACGGCCCTCTTCGTAGAACCTTTCGGCTCCGCTCCAGTCGCCGCGCAACATCATGATTTCACCGACTCCCAGACAAGCTTCCACCCTGGGCGCGACCAGTTGGTGGCTGCGGGCTAGCTGGAGCGCCACTGTAAGAGAGCCGAAAGCCTCTTTGATCGCACCTGCCCCCAGTCGGGCTTTCCCCATTTTGACCAGCAGCATGTTGAGCTTCTCGACGACCCCGGCCGGGAGCTCCCACCCCTCCTCGGCGCATTGGAGTCCGAATCTGGCCACAGCTTCCCCGTAAACCCGCACCGCCCCTCCGTAATCCTCAAGAGCAAAGAGGCGGTCTCCGCAAGCTGAGAGGACATCAACGGCCCATTCCTCTTTAAGCAAGTAAGCGCCTCTGAGATACTCGCTGGCTGCAAACACAAAATCCAGCCCTTCTTCATCCATCACCTCGTAAAACAGTTCTGCGCTGTGCTGCATGAGTGAAGTGAGCTTGTCGCCAGGGATTGAATCCAGGAGGATATCATAGGCGAGCGGGTAGCTCAGGCGGATAGTACCTTCGGTATCCGCATCTGTGCCGGCATGCAGGAAACCCTCGGCAGCGAGACTTCTGAGCAGTTCTTCCAGATTCCTGGGCGGGTTGCCCACACGGGACAATAGACGCGAGAGAAGCTCGAACGAACAGTAGGCTCCGAGAGCCGCTACGGATTGGAGTATAGCTCTTTTTCGCTGGTCGAGCCGCCGGAATCGCTCGCGCAGGATACTCGGCAGATCGATAACATCGAGCGCCCTCGATTTCGACTCAAGTACGCTTACCAGCCCCTTTTTCCTCTCCCATACGCTCCTGTTCGGGCCTTTTTCAGCCAGCAGCCTGAAAGTCTCAAGGAGCAATTGCGGATTGCCTGGAGCACCGTCGATCAGGGCTTTCTCGATCTGTGGGGGCAGGCTGCCCGAGGGACCTTTGGCCTGCAGGTGCTGCACGACCTTTTTTTTCGAGAGTTTGGAGAGCGGCCCCAGGGAAAATTCCTGAAATTCACTCAGATAATCCAATCTGCCGCTGAAAGAATTACAGCTTGAGGACAGGAGCAAGAGAGGCCAGAGGTTCTCTTTTTTCTGCACCAGGTGCACCAGCAACTCAAGCGAAAGACAGTCGGCGCGTTCGAGATCATCAAACCAGAGTACAATAAGCTGGGGAGCATCCATGCTGCCACCGGAGAGCCGCAATGCCTGCAGATAGCGCCTGAAAGCATTGAAGACCAGCAATTTCCCCTTACCGACCCGTGGAATACCGGTAGCGAACTCGACCGGATAACTTATCCCCAGAAGCTGCCCGAAAACAGGCAGTATAGTCTCTGACTGAAAGACCTCTGGGGGGAGCTTGAGAGATGATAGGGCGGCAAGCCTTGACTCAAGCTTTTCCTTCTTGCTGTATTCCGATTCCCCAAAAGAGATGCCCAGATCAGCACAGAGTGCCGAGCTCACCGCTCCGAAAGGAAACTGCCCGACCCCGAAATCGTAAGCTTGCAAAACCTGTAAACTCCAGATGCTCCGGGCGGAGTACAGCAGTTCGTCAAGGAGACGGGTCTTGCCTATCCCGTGCTCCCCGACAACATGCAGCCATAATGCCTGTCTTTTCTCGCCATGTTCGAGAAAAACCCTCAAGCGCTCGAGGAGTGCTTTTAACTCTTTGTCCCTGCCGATAAGTTCGAGCTCAGGCATGGCCATTCGCCGGTGAATCAGGTGAGCAGTATGGGAAAAGGAACGCAGGATGCAGATTTAAATGAAAAAATATATTAATAGGATGACTATTTCAAGCAAAAATATTGCCGAAAACAGTTTAAAGTAAGCCTGCAGCAAAAAAAACCAATAAAACGGGCAAAAGGCTTGACAAGTGATATATTAGCCCAGTATAGTAGAAATGAGATAGTATATATAATTCCAGAGAATCAGGGGAAAAGGAGTGTCTATGTAGCAAAAGAACTATTAGGTTCTAGGGCCAGATAAGCGGTCGTAAATGACTATCATTATGCATAATAACGCTCCATTTCAGCGTTTTTTGACTTTTTCCGGGGAGTTTCATGGCTCAGCGAGATTTGAATAAAGTCATTCTTATCGGCAATATCGGCCGCGATCCAGACCTTCGGCGCACAGAGAACGGCAGCGCCATCTCTACTTTTTCTCTGGCCACAAATACCACGTGGGTGAATCGTGAGGGATCGCGCAACGAGCGCACCGAATGGCACAATATAGTGACTTGGAATCGCCTCGCGGAAATATGTCATCAGATAATCCACAAAGGAGACCAGATTTATATTGAAGGCCGCCTGAGAACTCGCTCATGGACTGATGAAAAAAACGAGCGCCGCCACAAGACCGAAGTTATCGCCGAGCAGATGATCAAGCTAAGTCGAAAGTTCTCTGAGGAGTCGGGTGAAAAAGATGATCAAGTGAAAAATTCCAGCCTCTCTTCTGCTGAAAAAATTCACCATTTATCAAGTACCAGCCATCAGCAAACAGATTAATTGATATTCACTTATGATAAGTCTATTAAGAAAAAAAGGTGTCAAATTCTAAATAATCCAGAGAAGGTAAATGGTTGGCAGGTATAAGAGATCTAAGCCGCTCAAAGCTCCTGACAAGGTTGAGCAGCTTCAAAATGCCCTTACCGGCACTGAAAGTTCATCAAAGAAAGTTATGCGGGCTTTTGTGGCTTTGATGAACCAGGATTCCGACGAAGAACCCAGCGCAGATAAAACTCGAAAAGCTGGCGGGAAAAAAAGGACCCTGCCTCGAAGGTAGGGTTTTTTTCATTTGAGGCCAAGTTTTTTCTCTAATCAGGCAAAGGGCTCTTATACTAATTTGACTACAGAAATAGAGCTTTTTAAAACCGAGAACAGATTATTAAATCCCCCTGGGGTCTTCCTTTCCCAAAGGGAGCAGGGGAGGGGATTTCATCAGAATAATGCCCTTTGAATCCTCGATGGCTATCGTAAAAAGCGTATTAGTTGAATATACCAGCCGGCATCCTGAGCATGGGCAGCCTGCTTGTGGGAAAGAGTCGGCCGGAGCTCTTTGCCGCATCACCTCAGGAAAGCTTTTTATTCTTTAACAACCCAGACTTTGATTTCGGCGGTCACCTCTGGGTGCAGGCGTACTCCGACCGTATAAACGCCGAGTTGTCTGATCGGCTCTTCGAGCAGAATCTTGCGGCGCTCGATATCGAATCCCTGCTTTACTATCTCCTCGGCGATATCGCCAGCCGTGACAGAACCGTAAAGCCTTTCCTCTTCTCCCACTTTTACCTGGAAGGTGAGTGAGAGGTCTTTTATCTTGAGTGCCAGTCTCCGGATATCTTCCAGCTCCCGCTCGGCCATTTGAGTGGCTCTCCTCTTTTCGAACTCGATCCGCTTGAGGTTGCCGGAATTCGCAGGATAGGCAAGTTTTTTCGGTATCAGATAGTTGCGGGCATAGCCCGGCGCGACATTCACCAGGTCCCCGATTTTACCCAGCCGATCAATATCGGCGCGCAGAATTATTTTCATTTTCCCTCCTCACAACGCAGGCTGCCAGCCGGCAGGTTTTCTCTTTTTGGGTTGTAATCCTTATCTCTAAGCCAGCCCGTTGCCGGTCGCTGCGGATTATTTGGTTACCGGCACGGTCTTGCGGAAATCCACCCAGGTATCCAGAAGTCCGAACAACAGGTGGAACAAGATCAAGGGTGTCAAGCACAGCACCACTACCAGAATACGAAGAATAAGACCTCCGTTTTTCAGGGCGATAAAGTAGAATATGACCGCCAGTCCACGGATCACATAAAAGATTCCCATTACAAAAAGGATATTAAGCGCCAGGCGCAAGGTCCCCTCATGGGAGGAGAAAAGAAGCGCAAGTGCCAGCCCCAGGATAACCATCCAGATCCAGTTATCCTCGAAACGGTACTGGTTGAAAAAGCTGCAGCCCAAAGACAGCGGCAGGTCGGTTTCCCCATAACGCTTGTAGAGAATCACCGAGAGGAAAAAGCTGGCGATCATCATCAGGATATACTGGCTCGGCAGGAGCCACACCGAGAGACGATTCCATTTTTCCCAGTTTTGCAGCTTGTCGCTGTCAGCTTCCTGCCGTTTGGTGGCTAACTGATGCCAGTGTTCCTGCATGGTCACTGTCTGTTTTTCGATTTCCCGCCAGCCCTCCACTCCGGTTTTCAACACCAGGGGCACAGTCAGGATCGAGGCTACCAGACAGGCGACCAGTGCGCTTGAGGTGACAGTGGAAAAGAGGTTCTTCCTGAGCACCCACACTCCGCAGAAAGCGGCCAGCGAGGTGTAAAAGGTGAGGATTGGGTTTATCCAAGCCGCAATCCCAACCAGGGGAACCAGAATGGCCCCGGCCACTTTACGGTAAACGGGACGTTTGTCGCAGCAGAGAAAAATCAACCCGAGGGTCAAACCAACTGCAACCATCATGAAGGGGTTGGTCAGGATAATGGCCGCTGCTACGGCAAGCGGCAGCCACCTGCTACGATATCCATCTTTTTCCATTGGATAATCCTGCCGCCTGGGAGTTTTTCCTCTTTCAGGCGCAAGCCTTGCGAGACAAGCCCTGAAAGGAAAAACCACCTGATAAGTGGCTCCGGCTTCCTTGTCCGGCCTGGCGGACCGGAACCCGATTATCGTGAGCTTTCTCTATGGCTTTTATCAAGTTCACCTATATAGGGTACCAGAGCTAAATAGCGGGCCCTCTTGATTGCTCTTGAGAGCTGCCTCTGGTGCTTGGCGCAGGTACCGCTGGTCCGGCGCGGAACTATCTTGGAACGCTCTGTAAGAAAACGCATCAGCTGCCTGTCATCCTTATAATCGATTCTGGCAATTCCGTTTTCACAAAAATGACAAACCTTTTTCCGTCCTTCTGGACTCACTACCGATCTTGGATTCATAAAATGCTGCTCCGGGGAAAATATATTTGAATGCAACACATAATATCAGTAGACCAGATAAGTCTTTGGTTTTAAAAAATATTGTGCCCGGACTACCTTTTTGACTCCGCAGTCTTTTTGCTCAGACCGGCTTCAGGATCATAAAGCACGATCAGGCTGCGCAGAATCTGCTCATCGATGCGGAGACGGCGCTCTATCTCTGTTATCGACATCGGCTTGGCATTGAAGCGATAGACACGATAGATACCGTTATCCTTCTTTTTGATCGAGTAGGCTAGCTTGCGCTTTCCCCAGTCGATTGAGTCGAGAATTTCGGCGCCCTGAGCTTTGAGAATCTCGAGCAGGCTGTTGAACTTGTTTTCGACTTCAGAGTCTTCGATGGTTGGATCAAGAATGAAGATAATCTCGTACTTATTCATAGGCCTTCTCCCTTTGGACTAGTGATCCATCGTTTGCACGAGTGATAGGGGGTGAGCGGTTTAATTAAACTTTAAAATTGAAATTTATTCAATAACACAAAAAATATCAAGATTTACAAGGTTTAATGATTAAAGGGGCCGGGAGCGAAGACTTTCCGCTCCCGGCCCTCGAAATTCTCTTGCGGGGATTTTTTACATGTGGAAAGCCTTGAACAGCGGGGCCAGCACAAGGGAAATAACGCTCATTAGCTTGATCAAGATATTGAGCGAGGGTCCGGCCGTATCCTTGAAAGGATCGCCGACCGTATCCCCCACCACGGCTGCCTTGTGTGAGGGTGAGCCTTTACCGCCCATCTGGCCGCTCTCGATGTACTTTTTAGCGTTGTCCCAGGCGCCGCCCGCATTGGCCATAAAGATGGCCATCAGCACCCCGGTCACCGTGACACCGGCCAGGATCCCTCCCAGCATGAGAAGGCTGTATAAACCAAACACCACCGGAACCAGTACTGCTATGAGTCCGGGTACAATCATCCTTTTAATGGCTGCTGCTGTTGAGATGTCCACACACTTTGCATAATCGGCGCGGGCCTTGCCTTCCATGAGTCCGGGGATCTCCTTGAACTGGCGGCGGACCTCCTCGATCATCTCGAAAGCGGCCTTGCCCACTGCACTCATGGCAAAGGAGCTGAAAAGGAAGGGCATTATACCGCCGATAAAAAGTCCCGCCATCACTTGGGGGTTGCTGATATCGAGGACATCGATACCTGTAGTGGCCCGGAAAGCGCTGAACAGGGCCAGGGCGGTCAGGGCTGCCGAACCGATGGCGAAGCCCTTGCCGATAGCGGCTGTGGTGTTGCCTACTGCATCAAGCTTGTCTGTGCGGGCTCTGACCTCAGCGCCCAGGCCGGCCATCTCGGCAATTCCGCCTGCGTTGTCAGCGATCGGCCCGTAGGCATCCACTGCAAGCTGGATCCCGGTTGTCGCCAGCATACCGAAAGCCGCAATCGCTATGCCGTAAAGCCCGGCGCAATAATACGAGACAAGCACTGCGGCAGCGAGCACTACTACCGGGGCTGCAGTGGAACGCATTCCGGTGCTCAGCCCGGCGATAATGTTGGTGGCCGCTCCTGTTTCACTCTGGGCGGCGATCCCGCGGGCTGGACCGCGCGATTCCGAGGTATAGTACTCGGTGATCAGCCCGATCGCTGTGCCAGCCACCAACCCTGCGATCATCGCCCAGAAAATGTTGGCTGTGGAATAGATATTTGAATCGCCGAAGATTTCAAAATTCCCCTGAGGAACAAGCAGCTTGATCATGAAATAGGAAATGACAGCCATCAGGATGGCCGCCCCGAAAGTTCCG
>DATKXY010000033.1:0-16080 GCA_035528795.1 archaeon
GTCGCCCGGAAAGAAACGAAAATATATAGATCTGTAGGGACACAGCATGCTGTGTCCGTTCATTGATCATTATTTAAACCAAGATATTCGACCAATTAGATATGTATTTTCATAGCAGGAGACAGGAGTCAGAATAAAAACGGATAAATCCCCGCTAAACCCTTTTTCAAAGAGGGACAGGTAGTTCTCCTGATCGCATATCAGACTGGTAACCGCAGAAGAAAATGGAAAAAGCCTTAAAACTCTTTTCTCCAGGCAGCAGCGATTCTTTTTTTACCAAAAGCGTAGTCGCTGCACCTTCTGACTTCTGACTCCTGTCTTCTGACTTCTCATCGAAAAAACTTTTGTGGATGTCAGGCCCTTAAAGGCCTGCTTCCTTTCAGAAAGCCACGTGTCAAACTCAGGGAGGCATGATGAATTGCGAGCGCAAAATCATAACCGCAGCGTGCATAATGGTGCTGGCTGCGACGCTCTTTTCGGCCTGCGGGGGCCGCGGTAAAATAAAACTGCCGGTAATAAAAGACACTGTGGCCTGGATGTACCGTGGTGAGCCGACATACGATTTCGGCGCGGCGGAGCCTCTTTTTGTCGAGGGGGCCCATTATGTGGCGCTGCTCGGTTTTGATATGCGGCCCGCGGCAGGGATGAGGGTTTTAAAGGCCAGGCTGTGGCTGCACCGGGAGGGAAAGGCGCAACTGGTGCAGCTCGTGCTTTCAACTATCAGCGTGGACTGGATCGAGGGCCAGGGCACTGGACAAGGCGCGGACCCGGGCGGGAGCTCCGCGGCTTACGTGCGTATCGATCCCGGCACCGGGAAGACGGTACGCTGGGCTGGACCGGGCAGCGACATTACGGATGTGATCATGTCCCAGGGCAACACTCTGCGCGCCGAGTGCCCGGTCCGCCAGGAATCCGCAGGCTGGCAGTCGGTTGAGGTGCCCTCGCCCATAATAGAGGCGCTGCTGAACGGGGACTCCTATGGTCTGGCGCTGGTTGACGGCAAGGGGCAGCTTCGGGACAAGGATGGCTCGTTTATTTTTAAAAAGTTTAACAGCCGCGATGCCGGAAGGTTTGCGCCTTATCTGGAAGTGGTGCTCCAGGAGCCGCTGTCAGCGGAGGGCCCGAATGCGCCCCGGAGGGTCGAGCTTGCCGCTGCTCCGGGGATTGCCGGACTGGCAAGCGGTGCTCTCAAGGTGATTGTCGCGCCCCAGGGCGAGGGTGACAAGCGCGGTTTTCTTTATGAAATGGTGACTTCGGATAAGGAAATGAATAAAGATGATCTCGGATCCCTGCCCTGTGTGCCGCGCTATCTCCTGCCGCACATCAGTCAAGCTGCCCAGGATTCTGTCCTCATTCGGGACCTGCCTCCCCAGTCGCGGCAGTATGTGGCTGTGCGCACGGTTGACTGTGTGGGGCGTAAAAGCGACTGGGTTTTCGCGCGAGGATTCGCTTCCGATCAAGCTGCGATGCCCAGGCTGGAGAGAGAGAAGCGCCAGAGCCTGGGAGGCCAGATCAAGGTTTGGGCCTGCGGGCCGGATGAAAAGGTCAATCCGGTAAACGGGCGTTTGCTTGAGGAGAATCCCGGACTGTATGAGTTGGAGGGAGAAAGTAACTACGATTACATGTACGGTAACTGCCTCTGGAGCGCTGCGGGCTCGAGGGTGAGCCTCGAGGCGGCGCTGGGTGGGACAGCGGCCTTCCATATCGTGGTGGAGCCCGAGCGGGAGAGCCTGGATGGTATCACGGTCCAGGCAAACTGGGTCGGCAATGTACCGGGGCATGCGCTGTCAAGGTTTCCGGTGAAAGTTTATAAAGACTGGTATATCAAATCGACCAAAACCGGTGCCTGGTACCCCGAGGTTGCGGTCCCTCTCAAGGATCAAGAGCAGTTCAGCATCCCGGATCCGGCCAACAAGATCGGGCGGCAGCGCAACCAGTCAGTTCTTGTCGAGTTCTACGTACCCCGCTCGGCAAGGCCCGGCTCCTACCGCGGCCTGGTGGTGGTGGGCGCCAGGGGGCTGTTGTCAAGAAGGATCGAGGTAAATATTGAGGTGCACGGAGTGATGTTGCCTGAGGAGCTGCCTTTTGTGAGCGAGCTCAATGTTTACGGTCCTGTGGGAGGGCCTTACGGGCTGGAAAGCAGCAGCGATGAGTATTTCGAAATCGAGGAAAAATACTACCGCGCTGCCCACGAGCACCTGTGCGCGATCAATCAGCTCCCATACAGCCAGAACGGTACTGTACATACTGCAGGGGCGCCGGTGCTCGAGGGCGAGGGCGCTGGGATGAGGGTCGCCGACTGGTCGCTCTGGGACAAAAGGTTCGGCCGGTATCTGGACGGCAGCGCTTTCGAGAGCACTGACCGGAGAGTTCCGGTGCCTGTGATGTACCTGCCGTTCCATGAAAACTGGCCCGCGAGCTTGAAAAAATACTACCGGTTTACCCCGCAGGATACCTCATATATCGGCATGATCAACGAGCACGCACTCAAGGCTCCGCCGGTCGAGGAGGCTTTCGATCCGGCCTATGAAGAGGCTTTCGTGGGAGTGTTCAGGCAGTTTGCCGAGCATTTCAGGGAAAAGGGATGGACACGCACCGAGTTTCAATTCTACCTGAATAACAAGTACTACTGGAAAAATAAAGAGCCGGGACGGAGGGGGGACGGTATTTCCTGGTGGCTGCTCGATGAACCCTACCACTGGGATGATTTCAAGGCCCTCGGCTATTACGGCCGTCTGTTCATGGCCGCGGTGGGCGATGTGCGCGAGGTGGATTTTGTCTACCGCCTGGATATCAGCCGCCCTCAATTGCAGTTCGGCCTGCTGGACGGCCTGAGGAGCGTAACCTACTCCAGCGCCTATTTTTACGAGAAAAACGCGTTCCTGCGCCAGCGCAAGGAAGCTTTCGGCAATGAGATGCGCAACTACGGCTCGTTTAACGACCTCGAGGTCTCGAACCTCACCACCACCGCCTGGCCGCTCAAGGTTTACCTGAACAACGGCAGCGGGCTCCTGCCCTGGCAGACAATCGGGAGCGATGAAAATTTTGAGTCTTTCCAGAATACGGCGGTCCTGTATCCGGGACTCCGTTTCGGCATCCGGGGACCTGTGGCAAGCCTCAGGCTCAAGGCGGTGCGGCAGGGGACTGAAGATGTCCTGCTGCTCGATATGCTCGCCCGGCGCGAGGGCTGGTCCCGCGAGCAGGCGGCTGTTGCCGTGGCAGGCTGCGTGGACCTGGGAGGCGGAACTGTAACGAAATTTTTCGATGATGCAGGGCAGGTCTCATTCGGCAGCCTGAAGCCGGAGGACCTCTCGATCCTGCGCCGGGCACTCCTGAGAAGCCTGGACAGGTGAAGTTTTTAAACAGGAAATGGCCTGTTAGGCGCTTAGATTCTTACACATTCAGTCTGAGAGAATATCTCTTACATTTTTAACCACAAAGACACTAAGTAACTATGTTGCTTAGTGGTTAGATAAAATAAATTTCAAATATTTTTGGCTTGAATTTAAGTAATTGTTGCCCTGTTTATAACGGAGTAAAAAGTTGTCGTATTATTAGAATCATGTTAGATTAAGGCCGTTTGTTCAACCCTGACCAGTATTTCCAAATCATTGAATGAATTCTGCTTCATGGATGGTTTTAAAACCCGGCAACTTAAACTAAAAAAATGATATGACCCTTGAAAACGGTCCTTATACCAGAATGCAGAAACTATGGATGGCCTTTTTCTTTTTGGTCTATCTTTACCTGTTTCTACTCAGCATTCAGTTGATGGGAGCGGCTTTTAAGTTTTTCGGCAGGGGTTTCGCAGAGACTTTAATTCAGACCACGTCAAGCCCGCTGGTCGGACTTTTTATCGGCTTGCTGGCCACATCAGTGACCCAGAGTTCATCGAGCACCACTTCAATAGTGGTAGGACTGGTGGCGAGCGGCGCCCTGACTTTGCATAATGCGGTCCCGATTGTGATGGGGGCCAATATCGGCACCACGGTGACCAACATCATTGTTTCGCTTGGATATATCGGTCGCCGGGATGACTTTTGCCGCGCGTTCTCGGCATCCCTCGTGCATGACAATTTCAATGTCCTGAGCGTGCTTATTTTCTTTCCGCTGCAATATTACACGAGATATCTGGAAAAGATTTCACTTTTTCTGAGCGGAATTTTTAAAAGCGCGGGAGGATTAGAATTCGCCAGCCCGCTGAAATTGATCACCGCTCCGGTCGCTGAGGCCATAGCCGATACAATAGGGCACCACCCGTGGATTATTCTGCCTGTTGCTCTAATTTTGCTGTTTCTCTCCCTGCATTACATGGTGCGCTATATGAAAGCTCTGATCATGTCCAAAGCCGAGGTTGTTTTCGAGCGCACTATTTTTAAAACGCATGTCCACGGCTTCCTTTTCGGAATGCTGCTGACCGCCCTGGTGCAGAGCTCCTCTGTAACCACAAGCCTCATGGTGCCGCTTGTCGGTGCAGGGCTGATCGACCTGGAGAGGGTCTTTCCTTATACTATGGGAGCAAATGTCGGTACCACGATTACCGCAATGCTGGCCGCCATGGCTATAGTCAATCCGACTGCGGTGGCAGTGGCTTTCTCGCACCTGATGTTTAATGTATCGGGAATTGCAATTTTCTGGTGGATACAATTTGTCCCGATTAAAATAGCCCGGATAATTGCTTCTTATGGGGCTAAAAATCGAATTCTCGCGCTTGTGTATATAGGCATGATGTTTTATATAATCCCGTTAGTTGTAATTTACCTGATGAGGTAATTGACTATGTTCAAAAAATTAGTACAGTGGTTCAAGGGGGAGGGCCTTCTGTCCCAGGCCAAGGAAGAGGTTCTCGAAATGCTCAAAGAAAACCTGAGTATGTTCAGGGATTCGGTAAAATTACTCTGGACTAATGAAGGCGCCTCGCTGGACGAGATAAGGGAGCGCGACCGCCAGATAAACCGCAACGTGAGGGATGTAAGAAAGAAGGTGCTCACGCACCTGGTTTTCAGCGGATCGAGTGGTCTGGAAACCTCGCTCGCACTGATCAGCATAGTGCGCGACATCGAGCGTATCGGGGATCACGCCAAGGATATCTGCTATCTGGCAACTGATTTTCCGGGAAGTTTCAAGCCAGGCGATTTCAAAGATGATTTGCAAGAGTTTGAGAATGCAATAGCTGAAAGACTCCAAATACTTGTGGAAATTTTTGAAAGTGGAGATGAGGAAAACAAGAAAGCCGCCAGGCTGACCACTACTCACAAGGATATCGACAGGCAATATAGAAGTATGCTTTTAAAGCTGATCACCGAGGAAAACGAGAGCCTCTCTTCAGGCCAGAGCGCAATACTGGCCCTTTACATGCGCTACCTGCGCCGGATCGAGGGACACATTTTCAACATCGCCTCGGCGGAAGTGAACCCCTTCCACAGGATCGGCTTCAGAGCCAAAGACAAGGAAAAGTCAAAAAAAAGGGCTTGAACGCAGCGAGCCGGGAGCTGTGGCAGCAGGAATTTTCGGGTCTGGAGTGAATTCAGGCGAAAAAGTGCGGTTTACAATTACGCCTGGTCTTTCAATTTGGGGAGGGTGACAGTAAAGCGCGATCCTTTTCCGGGTGTGCTTTCGACCTCAATCATGCCGCCGTGACCGTCGACTATCTCCCAGACTATGGACAACCCTAAGCCTGTGCCTTCATATTTATCTTTGGCCTGAGCGCCGCGGTAGAATTCCTCGAAAATCATTTCCTGTTCCTCTTCGCTCATCCCGATTCCCGTATCCGTGACACTGAGCTCGATAAACTCTCCATTGGCAGCAGCTTCGACTTTGACCGCGCCTTTTTCGGTATATTTAACAGCGTTGGATAAGAGATTCATAATCATCTGTTCCAATGCTTCCTGATCACCCAACACCATCGGCAAGTCTTCGGAAAATTTGGTTTCCAGGGTGATTGCCTTATCCTCGGCCTGGGAGCGCATCATTTCCATCTGCTTGGTGATAATCGATTTCAGATCGACCGGCTGCATTTGAAAATGGTAGTCTGCGATCTGCATTCTGGAAAGACTGAGCAGGCGCCGGATCAATACAAGCAGGTTATGGGTGCGCTTTTCGGCCCTCACGAGCAGCTCAGTTATTTTAGGCGTAAGGCTGTCCGGGAAGCTGGTGAGAATCACAGTCAGCAGGCTTTGGATAGCTGCCAGCGGTGCTTTGAGTTCGTGTTCCACTTTGAGGATGAACCGGCTGCGGTACTCGTAGATTTTGTGCATTTCAAGGTTCGTTTGCTCCAGCGAGTCTTTGAGCTCGAGCAGTTCACCCTCGCGCGTGCGAAGTTTACTGACGATTGAGGTGGCCATATAGACCGATAGATAGATCGTGGAAGTAAAAACAGCCGACAGGCCCAGGAGAAAAATCGGGTTGTCGTAAACCGCCTTCTCGAAGAACGGGAAAAGCCGGTGGTGAGGAATCAGTCCCAGCCATTCGAAAAGCAGCATGAGGTTAAACAGCAGCACGGCCAGTGTGGCCTGAAGGTAGCTGGCGGTGGTGGAAAGCAGGATGCTGGCGATTATCATGTGGAAAATGAAATAGAAAAAGAATGGGTTCTCCGCACCGCCTGAGAAATAAATAAGGGTGATCAGTATTATCAAGTCCACGGAGATCTGGACATTGGCGAAGATGTCGACCCGCCGGTGGCAGGAGGGTTGTTCGTATATGGCGCGGAGCCGGCGATAATAAATTAAATAGATAATGTTGCAGATAAAAATGGATGAGGAAACCAGAAGCAGCAGGTTGCGGTCGAATAATAAATCGAACAGGATTGAACTCACGATTACGGTAGTGCTCACCCCCAGTCCAGCCAGCCACCGGACCATAATCAGCCAGCCGACTCTTTCAACAAGCTCATCCTTGTAGGTCAGGACGAACTTTTTAATAACCTTCTGCTTGTTCAATTGGGAAGTGGGCATTTTAAAACACAGATTAGCTTTCCTGAGCGGTTTTCACGAGATCCCGGCTCTGGTGTTTTAAATCAAAAACAAAATGCATCTGGTCTGGTTTTGAAATTACTCGCAGTTTATTTGTCAGGTATGTTCAGCTTTCGCCTGATTAAGGGGATCAGCACGGAAGGCATGACCGGTTTTTGTATGACACCGGCGAAACCCATCGAGGCGATATCCAGATTGTAGCTGGTGGCCTCTCCGATCGAGCTTAAGAGCAGGATCGGGGCGCTGCAGCCTGTATTCTTCAATTCTTCTGTCACTTTGACCCCGGCATCCACTGTCTCCATCATCATGTCCACGATGATAAGATTGGGATTGGTTTCCTTGACCTTTGCCAGACCATGCATACTGTCAATGGCGGTCTCAACCCCAAAGCCCGCTGTCTCGAGCATGATTCTTATCGCTTCCAGGATGTCCCTGTCATCATCAATTACCAGAATTAACTTTTGTCCAGCAGCTTCCATGTGAAAATCTCCTTCTGACAGTACGATTTCGTTCTTGAAAAAGCCGTGTTTGTAAAAAGGTTTCCGAAGGCTCAGCCGCCGCTGGCTGCAGCCGCCAGGCATCGATCGAGCACATCTCCCGGTTTAAGCAGATCGGCAAGGAATCTTTCGGCATCTTTCAGGTGAAGTTTTGCGCTGGGGCTCAGCTCCTCACCCAAGTCAAAATTTTCTCCGCGTAAACCCAGCACAAAAGCCGGGGGCAGCTTGCCAAAAACCTCCTGGCAAGTCGCCAGCACGGTCTCTGGCTCCATGGCATGTGTGGTGCAGGCAATTTTCCCGACCGGATAGATCCGGTAAAAGCTGAAAGGAGGCGGCGCTTCAAGGGAAGCATCGATAAAAAGCACCACGTCCGCCTCGGAAACCTCCAATGCATACTCGATATTGAGCTGGTAGTCGATTGAGACCCTGATTCCCGGGTTATCCCAGCTTTCAACTTTTTCGGCCAGGGCGGGTCCCAAACCGTCATCCGTGCGGCCCGGGTTGCCGATGCCGATAATAAGTGTCTTCAAAATCAAGCGGCTCCGCGAACTTTGCGCTGGATCAGTTCACCTTTGGAATCTTTCAGCTCCACGACAAGGGGCATTTGGCCCAAGGCGTGAGTAGCGCAACTGAGGCACGGATCGTAGGCCCGGATCGCCACCTCGATATGGTTCAAGAGCCCCTCAGTCAGTTCCCGTCCCTCCAGAAACTGGTAGGCGACCTTGGTTACAGCCTGGTTCATAGGCTCGTTGTTGTTAGTTGTGGAAACGATCAAATTGCACATGGCGATCTGGCTGTTCTCATTGATCCGGTAATGGTGGAACAGAGTTCCCCGCGGGGCTTCAACCAGACCTACCCCCTCGAATTTCCTTTCACCTTTGCGCACCAGCTCCTCTCCCTGGAGGTCCTTGTCGTGCAACAGCTCTTTGATCACCTCGGCTGCGTGCAGCATCTCGATCATCCGTGCCCAGTGGTAATGCAGGCTGAAATTGTTCGGTTTACCGTTTGTATAGGCCTTGAAGAGCTCCAGCTCCTTCTGGGCCAGCGGGCTGGGGATGAAATCACAGCAGTTGAGCCGGGCCAGCGGGCCAACCCGGTACCAGCCTTTTCTCTTGCCTACCTGGCGGATGAATGGAAACTTCATATAGCTCCAGGCACGCACCTCCTCGGCGATATACTTAAGGTAATCGGCGTAATCCACCTGATCGAGTATCTTGTTTCCATCCGCGTCTTTCGCCCGCAGATTGCCGTGGTAGAAATCAAGGGCCCCGTCTTTGCGCACCAGGCTCAGGTGATTCGACTGGAAAGAGCCGAAGCTGTCGAAAAAGCCCGGGTCCTTGGCGTGCAGCTTCTTGACCAGTTCCACAGCACCCAGCGACCACTCGATCATCTGGCCGATATCCTTGAGGAAAACGTCCCTTTCCTCGAGCGAAAGGTTTTTATTGATTCCGCCGGGGATAGCCCCGGTGCCGTGTATCTTTTTACCGGCAGTGGCTTTGATGATCTCCTGGCCGTAGCGCCGCAGGAGAATCCCCTGCCTGGCGATTTCCGGATACTCATGGGCCACGGCGATCACATTGCGCTTGAGCACATCCGAATCAAAGCCGAACAGGAGATCCGGGGAGCAGAGGTGATAGAAATGGAGCGCATGTGATTGCAGCATTTGCCCGTAATGCATGAGCCTGCGCATTTTCTCCGCCGTGGGACTCAGCCCCTCGGGCCCCACTCCGACTATTATGTCTGTTGCCTTGGCTGCAGCCAGATGGTGGCTCACCGGGCAGATCCCGCAAAGGCGCTCCACTATCACTGGGGCTTCCCAGTATGGCCGGCCCTGGACAAAGCGCTCGAAGCCGCGAAATTCGACTATATGTAAGCGGGTCCGCTCGACATGCCCGTTCCCATCTAGGATAAGAGTCACTTTACCGTGACCCTCCACTCGCGTCACCGGCTCAATGGTCACCTGTTTCATTGGCTTTTCGAAATGATGTTTAAGTGGAATGCTCATTTTAAAGCTCTCCGTTATCAATCGTATTTGATCAATTCGTAAGGCAGCTCGGCCTCTTTGCCGGATAAAAGCGCCACCAGGGCTTCCCAGATCAGGTCCGCCGAGGGAGGGCACCCGGGCAGGAAGTAGTCGATTTTGACCACTTCATGGCAGGGATAGACTTTATTCAGCAATAAAGGCAGCTCGGGATCGTTGGGAATTCTACCGTCTTCCACCGAGGGGCCGTCGATAAAAGCCTCTCTCATGCATTCTTCCAGGGGAATGCCGTTTCTCATGGCCGGCAGCCCGCCCATTATGGCGCACTCCCCCATTGAGATCAAAATCTTGCAGTGCTTGCGGAAGGAGCGCAGCACCTCCACATTTTCGGAGTTGCAGCAGCCGCCCTCGATAAGGCCTACCTCGCACTGGCCGGTAAAGTGCTTGATGTCGTTGATCGGCGATTTGTCAAAGTCAACAAGCTCTACCAGCTTCAGGATGCGTTCGTCAATGTCGAGAATCGACATGTGGCAGCCAAAACAGCCGGCCAGTGAAGTTGTAGCGATTTTTGGCTTGGACATCTTTTCCTCTATTTCCGTTGCCGGTTCTCAGGTTTACAATAAATGGGGCCGCTCAGCTCTTCTGAGCCTTGGCTTCGATATCGGAACCGATCAGCTGTTTATCGTAAGTCCGCTTGCCGATCGGGGTGCGGTAGCTTGTGTCTTTGACAATGATCGCACCGACCGGGCAGACATTCACGCAATGGTCATCCGGCTTGATATCCACACCCGCCAGTCCGCGGGAGGAGCTGGCTTTGATCCGCAAGTCTCCGCCGCGGCCGATGAAGCCCAGGATGATTTTTTTATCCAGTTGTTCAGCTGCCCTCACGCAGCGGCCGCATTGGATACAGCGGTTACCGTCGACAAAGATTGCCGGATGGGTAGCATCCAGAGTGCGCTTGGGAAACATGAAAGGAAAGCGGGGGGCCATGATTTTCAGCCTGTAAGCCAGAGCCTGCAGCTCGCAGTTGCCACTCTTTTCGCAAGAGGGGCAGAAATGGTTGCCCTCGATAAAGAGCATCTCCACGATGGCCCGGCGCACGTCCATCAACTCGGGACTTTCGTTAATTACTACCATCCCCTCGGCTATCGGGGTTGTGCAGGCTGCCATGTCGCGGCCGTTGGCATTGACTGTGCAAATCCGGCAGCTCCCGCTGGGTTTGAGCTCCGGGTGGTAGCACAGACGGGGGATATAGATCCCGTTGTCATCAGCCGCCTGGATGATCGACTGCCCGGCTTTGCCAATGCATTCGGTCCCGTCTATGGTGAAAGTGATCTTTTGGTTCATTTTCTCCTCTAATCCAGGTTAGGATTTCTGCCCGTGGCTTCGCAAGCATCGGCAACCGCCGATTCAAGGTCAAAGCCGGTCAGGTATTCATCTTCTTTTATATGCTTCGCGTAAACTGCGCGGAAGGTGTTTATGGTGGTTAAAACCGGATTGGGAGCGGTCTGTCCCAGGCCGCAGCGGGAGGAAGATTTGATTATCTTGCTCCATTCTTCGAGCTCCTGGAGATCTTTCCGCGTGCCCTGACCCTGGAGGATCTTTTCGAGCTTTCTTTTCATCAGGATTGTGCCCACCCGGCAGGGTACGCACCAGCCGCAGGATTCATCCTCGAAGAAGCGGATGAAGTTGTAGACCACTTTCAAAAGGTCTCGCTGCGGGCCGATTATAATGAGCGCTCCACCAGTGGGCAAATCATCGTAGCAGATCTTGCGGTCGAAATCTTTTTCACTGATAATAGTACCGCTCGGCCCGCCTACCACTACCGCCTGGGCCTCTTCATTACCCACCACTGAGAGGATCATGCGCAGCGGGATGCCTGTCGGCAGCTCGTAAACTCCGGGGCGCTTGCAGTCACCGGAGATGCTGAGCAGCTTGGTACCGGTTGAAAACTCGCTGCCTATAGCGCTAAACCATTCGCCGCCCATCTCCACAATCCGCGCGGCTGCGGCCAGTGTTTCCACATTGTTTACCAGGGTCGGTTTTCCGAGGTAGCCATCCTGGACCGGGAACGGCGGCCGGTCTCTGGGCTCTCCGCGCTTGCCTTCAGTTGAGTTGATCATTGCAGATTCTTCACCGCAGATATAAGCACCTGCGCCTGGCTGAATGCGGATATCAAAGTCGAATCCGGTTTTTCCGGCCACGTTTTTACCGAGCAGTCCATCGGCGCGACGCTTTTCGAGCACATCTTCGAGAAATCTCATGAGGTACTCGTACTCCTGACGGAGGTAGAGGATGCCTCTGTGGGAGCCGATAGCATAACCGGCAATTGTCATACCTTCAAAAACCAGATTCGGGTTTTCGGTCAGCAGCACCCGGTCGGTGAAAGTTCCCGGCTCACCCTCATCCGCGTTGCAGAAAACGTAATGGCGCTCGCCCGCTGCCCGGCGGCAGAAATCCCATTTCAAGCCTGTTGGAAAACCGGCCCCGCCGCGTCCGCGCAGCTTGCTCACCTTGACCCGCTCGATCACTTCTTCCGGTTTCATGGAAACAGCCTTATGAATGGCCGCACCCCGCTTCATCTGGGAGAAAAGCACCTGGCCTTTTTTCCTCAGGTTGTTTTTGACCTCGGAACGCACCAGTGGATTGGCGTTGTTACCATCGCCATATCCGGACTCATCTACTAGTTGCTGCGGCGTTTTTCCAGCCCTCAAACCGTTGACAATCCGGTGCGCCTTATCCGGAGTCAGACTGGTAAAAGGCACATTGCCGATAAGGGCCGCCGGCTCCTGGTCGCTCATTCCAATGCAGGAGGTCGCGGCCAGTGAGATCAAGCCATCAGCGGTCGTCTCACCGAACTTGACCCCTGCGGCTTCCTCGAAAGCAGCGGCTACCTGGTCGGATCCCATCATCTCGGAAACCACGCTGTTGTTTAAATAGATCGGGTAGCGGCCTGCCTTCTCCCATCTTAGAAAATGGTAGAATGATACTACACCATCGACTTCAATGCGCGGAATTCCGAATGCCTCGGCGATCAGGTCGATCATCAAGCTGGATATTTGACCGTAGGAGTGTTGAACTTTGCGGACCACGTTTATCAACCGGGTCCGCCTGTTGCCTTCTGTGGCGGCAATCGCCTTGATTTCTTCGGACAATGCTTTGGCGTCCAGGTCTTCCATATACATCCTCCAAAAGGAAATAACTATCAAGAGTAATCAACAGGTAAAAGGGCGGTCAAAACCGATCGTTTGCCCTGAGAACAGAAACTTAAGCCGACAGGCTTCAAGCTGAATGAGAGGCGTGCAATCCACACAGATCGAATCGCTGGTTATGTTCTGCGCCTTTATTTCGCTTAGCTCGATTACACCCGCTGAATCTGACAGGTTTCCCGGTGCGCAGAGATATCCCTCTCAGTTGTAAGCAGCGGATTTCTCTCCTAAGTTTAACGAAAAAGGGATAATAATGTTTGAAAATTGTTTCTGTAAAAAGAGATTCCCACTCCGAGGATTTGAGGTCGGCTTAGGAATAACTTGTCCGAAATGAAACTCGGAGTCGGCCTCTCTATCGGCCTCTCATAATATTATTAACTGAAATTTTAACTTACTAAAACTAAAATATTGTGTCAATAGAATTGTACCTTAATAAAATTCAGGGCATTACTTAATCCGGAGGGAGAATTTTCATAATTTCCGGTTCTCCGTACAATTGGGTTATCCGGGAAAAAGAGCTTGACACCTTGAAAAAAATTATGCTAAGATAAATTAACGTATTGCTGAATAAATATTGTCTTTTGAAGTGTTAAACACTTAGCTGGTCGGAATCACTTAAGATCAGTCCAGCCGAACACAAAACTTTTAATATGTTAATGATACCAGACCCGGCCCAGGAAAAAAGAAACCAGGATGTAGACAGTGACAAACTTCTGCCGCTGCTGGAAGAGCGCAGCCGTCTCAAGGAAGTTCTGCGCCTGATCGAGAGCAAGGGGAAAGAAGTCAGCGCAGAGGTGTTTTTGCGGGTCAGGTCGGATTACCAGGCGAGGCTTGACGGGCTGAATAGAGAAATAAACCGTCAGGCGCGCAATTTTGAGACTACGCTCAAGGATTATCGGGAACTGGTCGAACACCTGGAGCGCGCTGTCGATCTGGGAGTAAAGTCTCTGGAGGAGTTAAAGGTACGTTACGCTTTGGGTGAATATCTCGAGGAGGAGTTCGAAACAATCGCCAGGGAAAAGAAGGCCAAAATCGATTTTTATCGCGGGAAAATCAAGAATTACAGGGCCAACATGGATCGCCTGGAGAACGTGCTTACGCATCTTGAAACCAGTTGAATTTCCCGTTTCCTGCGCTGCAGGGTCCTGTAGCCGATACATAAGGGTTAAAAGCAGTCAATATGGAAAAGAGCAAGACAGATAAGATACCGGTCGGGATTCACTTTATGGGCCGGGACTTAGGCGAATTACTTGAGCTTAAGGCCAAGTGCCGCCGCAGGCTCGAATTCCTCGATAAAAACAAAGACCGGATCTCGGCCTATGTCTACGACAAGCTCCGCAATGAGTACCGATCCTATCTGGATGCAGTGGATGGAGAAGTATCGGTGAGCCTATGCGATTACGAGGTCAAGCTGGTTGAAATACGCCTTTTTTCGAATCAGCTTAAGCTTTTGGAGAAGAGTTACTCCGAAAAACTGGAGGAAATCCAGCTCCGCTATGCGCTGGGAGAATATACTAAGGAACAAAGCGACAGGCTTTGCAGGGAACATAAGGAAAGGATGCAGCGTTTTGAGGAGAGTATCAGGAAATACAGCGGGGAGGAGCAGAAGCTAAAGGCATTTTTGGAGAGAGCGGGGGTGGAGGGTTTGGCTGGAGCACTCTGGGAGGCTCCGGAGGAAATCGAGCGGGAAGAAAGAAAGCCGGTTGGTGTGATCGGAAAAGAGGAAGAGCCCGCGGCTGTCATCAAGGATGAGCTCGAGCCAGAGGAGACCCTGGAAGAAACTTTTTTCGCCGCGGAGGAAAAGCTGGAGGAGGAAAGAGCAGAGGCTGAACCTGTGCCTGAGCTGGCTGCCGAAATTCCGGATTCAGCAGCAGCGGAACCGGTTACCCGGGAAGAAAGGCTTCCTGAACCGGCGCTTGAAAGTACCGTAAAGGAATCCCCGGTGGATGATTTTCTCTCCGGCCTGGATGAAACCCAGGTTTCTGCCCCAAGCGAAATCCCACAAGCAGAGCGGTCGGCAGCCGGGATCGAGGAGAAAGCCGCTGCAGAAATACCGGTAAGTGAGCAAAAAGAAGAGAGCTCCGCCGGGAGCATCGATCTCGAAGAAATCATGTCGCCGAAGACTGGGTCGGAAAAAGAAAAAGGGAGTGCCCCTATTCTGGAAGATGCCGGCCGGGCTGAAGCTCCGGATCTGGTTGAAGATCTGGGGGAATTTGCCGGGGAGGCGCCTCCTGTGGAGGAAAAATCGCCCGACGAGCTTTCCGGAGTCGAAGAGTTAATTGAGACAAGTACGCCGCAGGAAATTGGCCAGCCAGTAGAGGAATCCGCGGAAGAAGCTGGAACTGCGGTTGAAGAGCCGGAATCCCTGGATTTGGATGCAATAATGAGCGCTGCCGGAACCGTAGAGACCGCGGTCAAGGGTCGGGAAGAGCTGGCGGCTCGAAAAGATAAACCCGGCGGCTTATCGGATTTCGAAATGCAGGACTCGGCTCCTTCAGGTATTGAAGCCGGGATGGATCTCGCCGAAGAAAAGGCCGAAGATCGAGGCTCAGAGCTCGTTTTTGAATCTTTGGAAAGCTCCGGCGACTTTCAGGAAGCTGTCGAGGAATTGCCGGAAGACTTAGAAAAGCCGGAAGAGCCGCTGGAACAGATAGAACCCTTGGAACCGGCTGAGACCGTAAAAAACGACGGCCGGAAGGATGAGGAAAAAATTGAGCGTGTTGTCTCGCTTGACGAGAAGATCGAGCTAAGCCTGGATCTGGACCGCACAGGCAACGAATTCCAGAAGGTGTTAACCGTGGATCAGACCATTGACGCGATCAAGAAGAAAACAGTAAAATGCCCGGTCTGCGGCACTATGAATTATGCAATCCGCTGGTATTGCGAAAATTGCGAGGCCACACTGACCGCCCTTTAAAAGGAAACAAAGCTTGCGGCCACAGCCGGCGGACAGTTTCTTCCGCCGGCTTTTTTGTGCCCCGGCCTGTGCCTAAACCGGTTGCCGCTGATCAGAATATGAGTTATATTTTTTCTACATCGATCACGATAATGTTTTTGAATAACCCGCAGACTGACCGAACGGATGCCAGGGAATCATACTCTTGAATAAAAACCTGTCACTGCCCGGTCGTATTATACAGGAATAAAAGATTTGAGATCTTTGAGAAAATCCTAGCCAAAAATATTTGAAATTTATTGTAATCTATTCAGTTGATCGACCTGAGATCATTCTCAATCTGTTTTTCAGGAGAATTCAGGAGACAGGAGTAGGGGCATAGCATCATAAGCGCTAAGTATTTATTGTTGACAGTTAATCTTCAGGATGATTTGAATGACACACCCCGTCGACTGCGTCGCCACCCCTCTTTTTAGAGGGGAATTAAATGCCCGTCTTTCGGGCATTTGCGAATAGACCGGTAACG